>NZ_JAAGPB010000221.1:0-13664 GCF_017104585.1 Burkholderia sp. Ac-20392 | reverse complement strand
TGTTATTTTGGACGAGATAGGGCGACCGCCGCGATATACCCCGACATATACGCTCTTTCCCTACACGCCGCTCTTCCGATCTCCTGGCGACGCGGCTCGGCACCGGCCGGCGCGTCGGGTGCGGCCCGTGCGCAGAGTGCCGCGGCGAACCGTTGCAACGCGAGAACCGAGCCCGCGACGCTCTGGTACTTTTCGCGGCCGATCTGCCCGTCGAGCGTGACGAGCAATCCGGCTTCGCGTGCGAGCGCAAGCAAGGCGTCGATATTGTCGGACGGAAGGTTGCCGGCCGACACGGCCTGGGCGGGCAGGGCGCGCGCGTTGCCCGACGCGCGCCGCTGGCCGTCCCGGCCCGGTAAGTTGCGATGTGTCATGGTTGGTCTCCTGCGCCAGGCCCCGCATGCCGGCTCGACGGCCGGCTGAGCGATGACCCGTATGAACGTTTCGTCCATGTCACCAGTATCGTGTCGCGCCCGTGCGCTGCCAAGCAGCGCGTGCTGAAGTCGCTGTCAGGTAATGCGCGGCGCCTATCGGAATCCGCTGACACGCGGGGCGGCCGATCGGCCGTCCCGGCGACGATCCGGCCCGTTCGATCCGACGAATGGGCAGCGCGTGCCGGCCGTCGCTTGACGCATGATTTCGGCCGGTCTAACTTCGCCACTGCATCGGCGTCGGGCAACGTTCCATCGTTTGCCGGTCGGCCGGTGCCGCGCCCCGGGGTGGCGTGGCAGGGCTTCCAGTCTCGTTCGCGGGCAGTTTGCGCCGCGAACCTAGCGCGGCCGGTTCGGGGACGGACCGGCACGGCGGCACGCAACGTGTCGTTGATCGCGCGCAAACACGCGCCGGCGCATCGCACGCCGCGCTGCCGTTCAGTCTTTAAGCTTCCGGTACCTTCTTCTTTTCGTTCCTCGACCGTCAGGAGTCCGTCGATGTCCAAGGACAATTTGCTCGATTCACTCAAGGAAGCCGCCAAACAGCGTGCGATCGGTTCGGATCAGTTGCGTGCGATGCTCGACGACGAAGTACGCGTGTTGTCGTCTGGCGCGCGGGTGCACGATTACATCCACGTGTTCGCGATCCGGAACCTGCGCGAACGGATGCGCCAGCAGGACGATTTCGACCACGATACGCGGGCCGATGCGCCGTCTGCCGACGCCGATCCACGTCCGAGCCATCGCCTGTGACGGGCTAGCGCCGCGGCTAATGCCGCGGACGTGACGCCATCCGTCACCGGACCAGGGCCGGATCCAGATCGACATTCATGCCACCGTCGACAGCGAACCGGCCTGTTTCTACTCCCTTTTGATTGCAGTGTCCGAGATCGCCGGCGCCGTCGCCGCGTCCAGCGGCGGGCGGGCGTGCGCGTCGCCGACCGGCGCGACCATCCTGACGATCCGCTGACAATCGGCATTGCCTTTTGTCATACGTTTCACTGAATTGTCACAGCGGCCTCAAGTAAGCGGCGCGATTGCCGTTTACCCGGTGAATTCGTCCACCGGGCGTTCGCGCTCCCTTACCGAGTCGTTGCCATGTTCTCGTCCATCCGGGCCCGCATCCTTGCCGCGTGCGTTGCCATCGTCGTATTCGCGCTCGTCGCCACCACGCTCATCAACTATTTCATCGCGCACTCGTACAACGACGATGCGATCGACCGCAACCTGACCTCCGTCGCGAGTGGCCACGTGGTCGGGATCGCCGACTGGGTCGCCACCCGGAGCCGGATGATCGCATCGCTGCAGGATGCCGCACTGACGCCCGATCCGCTGCCGGTGTTCAAGCAGATGGCCACGGCCGGCGGTTTCACGAACGTCTACGCGGGCTACGCCGACAAGGTGTTCCACTTCTCCGACCCGACCGGCATTCCGCCCGACTACGATCCGACCGGCCGCCCGTGGTACAAGCAGGCCGCGCAGGCCGGCAAGCCGGTCGTCACGCCGCCGTACGTCGACGCCGGCACGGGCAACCTCGTCGTCACGTTCGCGGTGCCGATCCTGCGCGACGGCGCGCTGAAGGGCGTCGTCGCAGCGGACGTCTCGATGGACACCGTGATCGCGAACGTAAAGACGATCCACCCGACGCCCGCGAGCTTCGGGATGTTGATCGACAGCAACGGCCACGTGGTCGCGCACCCGGACGCGAAGCTCACGCTGAAGCCGGTCGCCGACGTGTCGCCCGAACTCGGCGCGACGAACGGTGCGACGATCGCGGCGGCGACCGCACCCGTCGAGGTGACGGTCGGCGGCGACGCGAAGCTGGTGCGCGCGCGCCCCGTGCCGGGCACGGACTGGTACGCGCTGGTGCTGCTCGACAAGAACGAAGCGACGGCGGGGATGCGCTCGCTGCTGACCGCTTCGCTGATCACGCTGCTCGTGGTCGTCGGCGTGGCGTCGCTGATCATCGGCGCGATCACCGCGACCGCGTTCCGCCGCCTGTCGCAAGTGCGCCAGGCGATGGCCGCGATCGGCTCGGGCGCCGGCGACCTGACGCAGCGCCTGCCGGCCGACGGCCGTGACGAAGTGGCGGACATCGCCCGCTCGTTCAACAGCTTCGTCGACAAGCTGAACGACGTAATGCGCCAGATCCGCGATGCGAGCGAATCGGTGCGCACGGCCGCGAACGAGATCGCGGCGGGCAACCAGGATCTGTCGTCGCGCACCGAATCGGCGGCGGCGAGCCTCGAGGAAACGGCTGCATCGATGGAAGAGATCACCGCGACGGTCGGCCAGTCGGCGGCGGCCGCCGGCCAGGCGGACGAACGCGCGGCTGCCGCGTCGCGGATCGCGTCGCACGGCGGCGTGGTCGTGTCGGACGTGGTCGCGACGATGGAGAAGATCGAGGAAGCATCGGGCCGGATCGGCGACATCATCGGCGTGATCGACGGGATCGCGTTCCAGACCAACATCCTTGCGCTGAACGCAGCCGTCGAAGCAGCGCGGGCGGGCGAGCAGGGCCGCGGCTTCGCGGTCGTCGCGCAGGAAGTGCGCAGCCTCGCGCAACGCAGCGCGCAGGCCGCCCGCGAAGTGAAGGTGCTGGTCGAATCGACGGTCGCGAGCGTGTCGGCCGGGTCCGGGCAGGTGCGTCAGGCGGGCGACACGATGCGCGAGATCGTGTCCCACGTGTCGAACGTGACGACGATCATCTCCGAGATCACGCACGCGGCGAACGAGCAGACGCGCGGCATCCAGGAAGTGAATCGCGCGGTCACGCAGCTCGACGAAATGGTGCAGCAGAACGCGGCGCTCGTCGAACAGTCGACCGCCGCCGCGACCGCGCTGCAGTCGCAGGCGAACGCGCTGGCGACCACGGTCGGGCGGTTCAAGGTCGCTTGACGCGGCTGGCGGGAAAGACGGCCGCGCCGCTCAGGAGCGGCCGTTGTCGCGCATCAGCGCGAGCCGGTTGTAGAGCGTTTTCAGGCTGATCCCGAGTGCTTTCGCGGCACGCGGCTTGTTGCCGTCGAAGTGGTGCAGCGTCGCCGCGATGAAGCGCTGCTGCGCATGGTGCAAGGTCGCGCCGAGCGGCAGCGCCATCGTGTTCTCCGACAGGCGCTCGGGCGGCATCGCCGGCTTCGGCAGCGTGATGTCGATGCCTTCGTCCGCCAGGATGTAGGCGCGCTCGATCGTGTTGTGCAGCTCGCGGACGTTGCCCGGCCACGAGTACGCGCGCAGTGCCGCGATCGCCGCGTCGGTCAGCCGCTTGTGCGCATGGTGCCGCGCGTTGAGCGCGTCGACGAATTCCAGTGCGATCGTCTCGATGTCGCTGTCGCGCTGGCGCAGCGGCGGTACGTACAGCGCAAACGCGGCGAGGCGGTAGAACAGGTCCTCGCGCAGCCGGCCGTCGCGCACGGCTTCGGCCGGGTTGTGGCGCGTGGCCGACACGATGCGCACATCGAGCGGAATCGGCTCGGTGCCGCCCACCCGGACGATCACATTCGATTCGATCGCCCGCAGCAGCTTCACCTGCAATGGCGCGGGCATCTCCGCGATCTCGTCGAGCAGCAGCGTGCCGCCGCGCGCGGCTTCGAAGAAGCCTTCCCGCTGCGCGATCGCGCCGGTGAAGCTGCCTTTCTCGTGCCCGAACAATTGCGATTCCGCGATATCGGGCGGAATCGCGCCGCAGTTCACGGGGACGAACGGGCCCTCGCACCGGGCGCTGAGATCGTGCAGCCGGCGCGCGACGATATCCTTCCCGACCCCGCTTTCGCCGGCAATCATCACGCTGGCGCGGGTCGGTGCGATCTTTTCGATGCGGCCGAGCAGCGTGCGCATCGCTGAGGACCGGCCGGACAACCGGCGGCTGTCTGCACGTTGCTTCGACCGGTTTGCGGTTTCTCCCATTGTCATGAGTCGGCATGAGCGGGGCCGTTTTGAAATTCGGCACCACGCGTTCCGTTGATTGCAATATTTTCATCGACAGCGAAACGGCCACGAAGGTGCCGCAAAATAGAAATTTCCAATGTGCGCGGCGGGGACGGAAGGAGCAGACCATCGATTTCTGACACGAATCGCGGCATTTCTGCGCGATCCAGGGTCGTATCGGCGCTTTTTTACATCATTCCGATGAAAAAGCCGGTTGCGGTCACGGTGCGCGGGTGCGGCCCACGGCACCCACCGGTTTCCGACCGACTGCTGCGGCCCAGCCCGCAGGGCCGCCACCCGGCCACGCAGCCGGCGCGCCTCACCATCCGGCCATCCACAGCCCGCGTCGGGCATGCCACTTGCTGATTCCATCAAGCTCGCCCGGCACGCTCGACGGCAGGCCGGAGGGTCGACCAACGGCATGACGCCGTGCGACCGGAGCCGGCGCGAGGCAAGGATGCAATGAGGACCCTGACCCGTGAGCTGTTACGGCAGGGTGCATGGATCGTGCTGGCCGTCGGGCTGGCGTCCGCGCTGCAGGCGTGGGCGGTTCGCGTCGTCGGCGAGCACGCGCCATTTGCGCCGCTGCCTTTTTATGCAGGCGTGGCGGCAGCCGCATGGCTGACGTCGTTCGGCGGTGGCCTGGCCGCGGCCGCCGTGAGCGTGGCCGTGATCGGCGCGCTGTGGTGGCGCGATGCGCCGCTGGCGACGCTGCTCGCGCAGGCGGGCGCATTCGTCGCGATCAGCTTCGTCGAGTGCGTGCTCGTGATGGCCGTGAAGCCGCTGCTTGCGAACGATCGTCTGCGCGAACCCGATGACGACGGCGATGCCGATGCCCGCGAGCCGCATCGCGAGCCTGAGCCCGTGCCCGCCGCCGCGCGCGTGCCCGTGCCTGACGACAGCCTGCTGCGGCGCGTGGTCGACGCTTCGCCCGATGCGATCGTCGGCGTCGATGCCGCCCGCCGGATCACGAGCTGGAATCCGGCCGCGCGGAGAATCTTCGGCATCGACGCGGCACAGGCCGCCGGGCGAGACGTCGCCGCGATGATCGCGCCGCGCTGGTTGCAGCGCCATCCGTTGCCCGCATCGTTCGCGAACCTGCACACGTCGGTCGGTCCGCTCGACGTGCTGTGCGTGCGACGCGACGGCGGCCGTTTTCGGGCGACCTTCGCCGCAGCGCCGATGGTCGATGCGCAGGGCAACTGCACGGGCCTGTCGATGACGCTGACCGATGCGCACGAACGCCGTCGCGGCGAGCGGCGCAACCTGCGTTCGCTGCGCGGCGCCCGCGACGCACGTGCACAGGCGGACACGTCGAACCGGCTGAAGGACGAACTGCTGGCCACGGTGTCGCACGAGCTGCGCACGCCGTTGAACGTGATCTACGGCTGGGTCGAGGTGCTGCGCAACGTCGACGGTCAGGGGCTCGCGCAACAGGCCGTCGACGCGATCGATCGCAGCGCGCGGTCGCTGTCGCACATGGTGGCCGACCTGCTCGACGCGTCGTCGCTCGCGACCGGCCGGTTGCGCCTCGAGCGCGTGCCGGTCGATCTCGTGCGGGTCGTGCGCGATGCCGTGCGCGAACTCGACGCGACGGCCCAGGCGAGCGGGCTCGAGTTGTCGACCCAATACGCGATGCCGACCTGCGTGATTCCGGCGGATCGCGAGCGCGTGCGCCAGGTCCTGTCGAACCTGTTGTCGAATGCGATCAAGTTCACGCCACCGGGCGGCCGCATCGTCGTGTCGCTGGCCCGGGCAGGCGAGCGCGTGCGGCTGTCGGTCGCCGATACCGGGCAGGGCATTGCGCCGGAATACCTGCCGCACCTGTTCGAGACGTTCAGCCGGCCCGAACGCGCATTCGCGTCGCCGAAGCGCGGCCTCGGGCTCGGCCTGTCGATCGTGCGCAACATCGCCCAACTGCATGGCGGCGACGTCGTCGCGACGAGCGCCGGCACCGGACGCGGGACGACCGTCACGGTCACGCTGCCGGCCGGCTGGGACGTCGACGATCCGGCCGAATACCTGCTGCACGCGGCAGGCGCGTCTGACACGGCAACGCTCGACGGCCAGCGCGTGCTCGTCGTCGACGATGATGCGACGTCACGCGCGAGCCTCGCCGCGGCACTCGAAACGATGGGCGCGCAGGTGTCGACCGCGCAATCGGGTCACGACGCGCTCGACGTGGTGGAGCGGCAGGCGCCGAACGTCGTGCTGTCGGATCTCGCGATGCCGGACGGTGATGGCTTCTGGCTGCTCGATCGCATCCGACATTTGCCGGGCGGCAGCGGCCATCTGCCTGTCGTCGCGGTCACGGCCCACGCCGGCAACGCCGACCGGCACCGCGTGATGGCGGCCGGTTTCGACGCGTATCTGCGCAAGCCGGTGGACATGCCGACGCTGGCGAGCGTGATCGCCGACGTCGCGCCGGACGCCGGGCACGATCGGAAAGGGCGCGGCCGGTAGCAGCCGGCGCGGCCGCCCGCCTGGTCGTCGACGAGGAAAGGAGGCGCGATGGACGCAACGTCAAGCCGCGCGGCCGGCCCGCTCCGTCGCGACACACGGAGGTCCGGATGAAAACGAATCGAACCCGCCGGCCGGCGGCGATCGTGCTGGCCGCGACCGTCGGCGCATTGACCGCCGCGTTCGCGGATGCACAGGCGGCACCGGCTTCGTCGGCGCAGGTCGCGCCGGGCGTCATCCGCCCCGGCACGACGGCCGACGAAGCCGGCATGACGCAGCGGCCGACCGGTAGCGACGTCGAATTCGTCGACAAGGCCGGCATGATCGGCAAGGTAGAGCGGCAGGCCAGCCAGCTCGCGCTCGACCGGTCGTCGAACGCCGACGTGAAGGCATTCGCGCGCCGGATGGTCGACGATCACGGGCGGATCGCCGGCGAATTGCGGCAGCTTGGTGCGGCCAAGGGCGTACCGGTCCAGTCGCGGATGCTCGTTGATCCGGCCGTGACCGCGTTGCGAACCAAAGAGGGTCATGCGTTCGACGTGGCCTATGTCGCGCTGGCGGGCCCGCGCGCGCACGAAGCAGCGATCCGGCTCTACGAAGCCGAGGCGCGGAACGGCCGCGATCCGCAGCTGCGCGCGTTCGCGGCCAACACGTTGGCGACGCTGAACGCGCACCTGGCCGCCGCCCGGCAACTTGCGCAGGCGGTGGCGGCCGCGCACTGAGCGGCGATCGCGCTACCGCTTATCACTTTCAGGGGCTTCGGAGGCTTCAGAGGTTTCAGGGCCGCCCGGCGACGCCTCGTACGGCGGTGAGTCGAGCGCCGTTTCGCCTTCCTCGATCAGCCAGTACGGCGCACTCCCGTAGTACGCATGCAGCGCTTCGGCCCATTCCGGATCGGCCATGGCCGGCCAGCGGTTCCTGTCGAAGCCGGGGGCTTCGCGCACGCGTTCGGTCGCGACCGGCAGCACGAAGCACTGGCGTTCGACGTCTAGAACAAGGACGTTCCATGGCACCGCGAGCAGCTTGTCGCCGATCCCGGGCAGGCTGCCCGACGACACGACCGCATACGCGATCCGGCCGGAGCGCACGTCGAGCATGATGTCGGTGACCTGGCCGATGTCGTCGCCGTCCATCGTCAGGACGCGATCGCCTTCGAGCGTGCGGGCGGCCATCACGTCGGGCCCCGGCCCGCTGCCGGCCGTGCGGCGGTTGCCGCCGACGATGCGCGTGTCGTCGTGCGACGGTCTGTCCGTTGTCATCGAACACCTCCTGGTCGAAGCGGCACCCGGGCGGGCCACGCGGCATGAACGGGCGCCGGTCAGCGCCGGCGCGGCAGCGACACGTCCTCGAGCGTATTGGCCAGCTCGTCGCGCTCGGGGCCGCCCGCGCGCGTCGCGATGTCGCCGAGCGACACGATGCCGACCAGCCGCCGGTTGCGGTCGAGCACGGGCAACCGATGCAACTGCACGTCGGCCATCCGCTGCTGGACGTCGCCGACCCCATCGTCCTCAACGCACCACTGCACGGGCCTGGACGCGACCGCCTGCACGGGCGTATCGGACGAATGGCCGTGCGACAGTCCGCGCACCGCGAGGTCGCGGTCGGTCACGATCGCGACGAGTTCGGGGCCGTCGCAAACGGGCAGCACGCCGATATCGAAGCGCCGCATCAGTTCGGCCGCGTGGCGAATCGTGTCGGTCGGCGCGACGCACACCACGTCGCGCGACATGATCTCGATGACGCGATACATGAACGCCTCCTTCGTGAGCAAGACGATTCGGGAGCAGATGGCGTGCCGCGCGCGGGCTGCACACGCCGGGCCAGCGCAAGCCCGTCATTGGCGTGAACAGGCTCCCGGCGGCCAGGCGACGGAGAAATTTGCCAGCCCGCTTGTACATCTTCCACGGCGGCAGCCGCGAACGGGCGGGGCAGGACGTCAGTGGCCGATGCCCGTCATCGCGACGATCGCGAGCACCACCGCGCTTTCGATCGCCGCCAGCGCTGCGACGCCGGCGGCGCCGCTGATTTCATGCCATCTGCGTTCAAGGCGTTTCATCAGATCAACTCCGAATGGCTCCGGCACGCCGCTGCGCCGCCGCGCAGCGCGGGCCGGTTGCCGCCGTCAGCCGTGATCGGGGGGCGGGGAAGGGACGTGCGGCGCGCGGCGTTCGTGCTCGCTGGACGGCTTGGCAGGATCGATACGGGTCGCGCCGCCAACGGCGGGCGGGTCGCTGGCCGGAAACGTCTCCTCGAGTCCCTCGTCGATGCGTTCCTCCGTCTTGTCTTCGGACGGCGGGCGCGACGTGGCGAGCCAGAGCAGTCCGGCAGCCGGTGACACGGCGTGGTGGCGGCCGGGGGCGTGAACGGTCATGGTCGAACCTCCTTGGTCATGGATACGGGCGCAAGCGCCATGCCTGCGCGGGGCCGACGGCACGACGCTTGCGCGTCGGCGAAACCGCACGGGGCGCGGCGCAGCCACGCGCGCCGTCGGCGTGGACGAGAGGACATCGTGATGAAGGCATCCAGGAAAAGGATACGTTACGACGCGAACGTATGCGGCGGCGATTTATCCCACGTGCGCGAGCGTTTCGACACGTGGAAGCGTGAGTCGCGGATCTATCGGCCCGAGCGGCGCATGTTCGACGGCAAGGACGAGCTACGCAAACTGAACGACACCGTCTACGACGGCCCCGAGCGCGCGCAGCGGGTGCTCGTCGCGGAATGCACGCCGTCCGACCGGTTCGCGCTCGCGGTGCGGCTGACCGCGGAGGGCCGCACGATGTGGCTGGTGATGGCGGCGTACGACGATTGAGCGCATGGCCGCGTCCGACCGGCGCGGGCACCCGGGCGGCGTAGAAGCGGGCACGCCGCTTGCGCGCGATGACGGCGCCATCGAGATGCGCGCGCCGTCGCGCAGGAGAGACATGAATACGCCATTCACGCTGCACCGCCCCGAACCGACGACACCCGACGTCGACCCGGACCCGACGCCCGGGCACGACGATCCCGTCGATCCGCCCGTGCCGGACGGGCTGCCGCAGGGCGACCCGCCGTCGCACCCGCCGCCGATGCGGATGCCGGGAGGGGATGCATCACAACCGTCCGCGCGAACACTGAAAAAAGGAGGACCCTCATGGACATTCACGTGCAATCGCCAGACAAGCGCGCGATCGCTCAGGTGCTGGGCCGCTATTTCGAATCGCGCTCGTTGCGCTATCACATCGAGGAACTGCCGGGCGGCGTGCTGCAGATCGGTTTTCGCGCCAGCGGCCACCCGGTTGCCGTCACCGTGTCGTTCGACGATGCCGCGTACGACACCTACACGCACTGGGACGCGAGCCAGAAGCAGCTCGCGCTCGGTCGGCTCGCCGACGGCTTCTCGCGGATGATGTCGACGCGCAGCCCGGCCGCGCTGGCCGGCGACTATCACGTCGAGCGATTCTGATTCCACCCCGCTTCAAAAGACGGTCCTGCGCACGGCAAAGTGCCCGCACGCAGCGGGCGCTTTGCGTCTGCGCGCGCGTCGCGTAGGATGTCCGTTAATTCAGCGCACGCTACGTTCGCGCCGCAGGCTGCCAGCCGCTGCAGCCGAAGAGGCGCAAGGCGCTTTACTTCAGGTTCGTTTCGCGCAACCGACGGGGACCTTGATGACTGTTGCTCGCCCATTGCTGTCACCCGGCGCACGCCGGTTCGTTTCCGGTGTGTCGGCCTGCGCGGCGCTCGCCGCGGCTGGCGCCCGCGACGCGTCGGCCCAGACGCCTTCGCCGCTCGGCGAGTGGCAATACTCGGCGGGCGTGCCGCTCGAAAAACTCTACGATCCGAACATCTCCACCTGGGACATCAGCGTGGGCGCCGCCATGACGCTGCAGCCGCGCTATGCGGGCTCCGACCGCTATCGCGTGATGGGCGGCCCGAACGTCGACATCCGCTATCGCGACCTGTTCTTCCTGTCGACGGGCGAGGGGCTCGGCGCGAACGTGCTGCGCGGGCCGAACTGGCGCGTGAGCCTGTCCGTCGGTTACGACCTCGGGCGCCGCTCGGCCGACGATATCCAGCACCTGAACGGCCTCGACAACATCAACGCGGCCCCGGTGATGAAACTGGCGGCCGATTACGTGATCTCGAAGGAATTCCCGCTCGTGCTGCGCGCGGATATCCGGCGCAGCATCGGCGGCTCGAACGGCTGGGTCGGCGATTTCTCCGCGTACATGCCGCTGCCGGGCAGCAACGAGCATTTCTTCTGGTTCGCGGGGCCGACCGTGTCGTTCGCCGATTCGCGCTACATGAACAGCTGGTTCGGCGTGAGTCAGGGCGCCGCCGCGCGTTCCGGGCTGCCGGCCTATTCGTCGGGGGCCGGGATGAAGTCGTTCGGCGCGGGCGTGACGATGGCCTGGTTCGTGAACAAGCACTGGTTCGTCACGATCGACGGCGCGATCGAGCAGCTCGTCGGCCGCGCCGCGCGCAGCCCGATCACGCAGCAGTCGACCAACGGCGTGTTCGACATGTCGGTGAATTACCAGTTCTGAGCGGGGCCGGGCGGCCGATGGCCGATGGAGCGCGCGGCATTTGCCGTCACATTTGATATGATTCCGACCTGTACAAATGTACAGTGATCAATCCCCGTGACGCCTGCATCGCCGACGCCCCCGGCGTTTTACTACCTGACCAATTTCGAACGCGCGCTGGCCTGGCTCGGCGCGCGTTACGACGACCTGTTCGACGAACACGAGCACGCGTTCGTTCGCCAGTTCGCAACACTGCCGCAGGCGTCGCGCGCGCTGCTCGTGCGGATGCTGATGCGCAACGGCGCCGACTTCCGCGCCAGCAAGCTCGTGTACGACGAAATCGGCTGCACGCTCGACGCGGCCGCGCCGCTCGTCGACCTCGGCTGGGTCGATCCGGCGCCCGCGCTGACGCTCGACGAACTGTTCGCGCTGTCGACCAAGGCTGATCTGCTGCGCATCTTTCCGGCACTTGCCGCGCATGCGGGCGAGCGCAAGCCCGAATGGCTCGAACGGCTGCGTCCCGCGCACGACGTCGCGCAATCGCTCGATGCGTGGTGCGCACAGGCCGGCGACCGCGTGCTGCGCGTGACGGTCGGCGCGCTGTGCGACCGGCTGCGCCTGATGTTCTTCGGCAATCTGCATCAGGACTGGAGCGAGTTCGTGCTCGCCGATCTCGGCGTATTCCAGTACGAAAGCGTGCCGATCGCGCCGTCGTCGCGCGCGTTCCAGCAGCGCGGCGACGTCGATGCGTATCTCGCGCTGCAGATGTGCCGCGATGCGCTCGACGCGTGGCCCGACGATCTGCCGTTCGACGACCTGATGCGCGCCATCGACGCGGTCGGTTGCGCGCAGCCGTGGCTTGCCACACGTCGCGCGAAGCTGCTGTTCGCGCTCGGCCAAACCTGCGAACGCCGCGCCGACTGGGCCGCTGCACTCGACGCGTATGTGCGCAGCGCATGGCCCGGCAGCCGCCATCGACGTATCCGCGTGCTCGAACGCTGCGGGCGTGACGACGATGCGCTCGCGCTGGCGCTCGATGCGCGCGGCGGCTTCGAGAGCGACGAGGAGCGCCAGCGTGTCGAGCGCATGCTGCCGCGCCTGCAGCGCCGGCTCGGGCAACGCGTCGAACGTGCAGCCGCGGCAGCGGACGTGCCGCGCGAAACGCTCGTGCTTGCGCGCCCCGACGCGTTCGTCAGCGTCGAATTCGCGGTGCGCGACCATCTCGCGCAACCGGCTTCGCCAGTCCATTACGTCGAAAACACGCTGATCAATTCGCTGTTCGGGCTGCTGTGCTGGGAGCCCGTATTCGCCGCGGTGCCGGGTGCGTTCTTCCACCCGTTCCAGCGCGGCCCGGCCGACCTGCACGCGCCCGATTTCGTCGCGCGTCGTGCGGACGCGTTCGCCGCGTGCTTCGCGCAACTCGATTCGGGCGCGTATCGCGACACGATCCGCCGGCATTTCGCGACGAAGGCGGGGCTGCAATCGCCGTTCGTGTTCTGGGGCGTGCTGACCGACGAACTGCTCGAGGAGGCGCTCGCGTGCCTGCCGCCCGAGCACCTGCGGCTGTGGTTCACGCGCCTGCTCGCGGATATCCGCAGCAACCGGTCGGGGCTGCCCGATCTCGTCCGCTTCTGGCCCGGCGAGCGCCGCTATGAACTCGTCGAGGTGAAAGGCCCCGGCGACCGCCTGCAGGACAACCAGACGCGCTGGCTCGCATACTGCGTCGCGCACGGCATCCCGGTGCGCGTGATCGACGTCGAGTGGGCCGGTGAGGGCGTCGTACACGCCGAAGCAGCGGGCCTGTCCGCATGAGCTACGTCGTCGCGGTGCGGGCGATGTGCGAGTTCACCGCGCGACGCGGCGATCTCGACCTGCGCTTCACGCCCGCGCCGACCGCGCTCGAAGGCATTGCCGGCCACGGAGCGGTCACGTCGAACCGCGGCGCCCGCTACGAAACCGAGATCGCGCTGACGGGCACGTGGGGCACGCTCACCGTGCGCGGCCGCGCGGACGGCTACGATCCGGTGGCGAATCGCCTCGAGGAAATCAAGACCTATCGCGGCAGCCTCGATGCGATGCCGGCCAACCACCGCGCGCTGCATTGGGCGCAGGCGAAGGTCTATGCGCACCTGATGTGCGACGCGCGCGGCTTCCAGGAAATCGACGTTGCGCTCGTCTATTTCGACATCGTGTCCGAACGCGAGACGACGCTGACGCAAACGCTGGGGGCGGCCGAGCTCGCGACGTTCTTCGCCGAGCAGTGCGCGTGCTTCGTCGGCTGGGCCGAGCGCGAGACGGCCCACCGCGCGGCGCGTGATGCAGCGCTGCGCGCGCTCGCGTTTCCGCA
>NZ_JAAGPB010000220.1:0-13499 GCF_017104585.1 Burkholderia sp. Ac-20392 | reverse complement strand
CCGCAGGCGACCGTTGCCCGCACCGCCGCGCCAGCACACGCCGCGCGCGCCAAGCGTGACCAGCACGTTGCCGACGCCCTTCGCGCACAGCGCATCGGCCGCACGCACGGCGGACGCATCGTCGCCGACGGCGATGCCGGTCAGCGACTCGGCTTCGGTTTCGTTGACGACGAGGTAGTCGACCCGTGCGAGCAGTGCGTCGAACAGCAGTTGCGCAGGTGCGGGATTGAGCAGCACCGGCGTGTGGTGCGCGGAGGCACAGGCAATGGCCCGCGCCACGGTCGCCACCGGCACTTCGAGCTGGCACACGAGCATCGCGGTGCCCGCGATCGCGTCGCGCGCCGCGTCGATCCGGTCGGCATCGAGACGCGCGTTCGCGCCGGGCACGACGACGATGCTGTTCGCGCCGCCCTCGTCGACCGTGATCGTGGCCACCCCGGTCGCCGTGCCGCCGATCCGCTCCAGGTACGTCACGTCGATCCCCTCTGCCGACAGCGCGTCGTGCAGGCGCGCACCGAACGCGTCGTCGCCGACGCAGCCGATCATCGCGACCGACGCGCCCAGGCGCGCGGCCGCGACCGCCTGGTTCGCGCCCTTGCCGCCATGAACGGTCTGGAAGTCCGTGCCGAGCAGCGTCTCGCCCGGCACCGGCAGGCGCGGCGCGCGCGTGACGAGATCGATGTTCACGCTGCCGACGACAGCGATACGAGGTGGATAGGCGTCGCTCATTTCCGAATGTAACCGCTTACATTTGAGGCGGACAAAATGGCCGGAATGGCCGTCGTCGATGAAAATTTCATGATATGGATAGAATATGGGTCTGACATAATACGGAAGCACGTCAAGATAGCGCTTACATTCTCACAGGGTCGACCGGGAATGCAAGCGGCGCCACCACGAATCGAGGGTAAACATTGACGCATTTGACAACTCGTAGCGCCGCCATCGCCGCTACGCCTGGAGACAGCCGATGAGCTCGCCCCCGTCCCGCACCGGTGCGCCCCGCGCACGCCGCGGCAGCGGCCGCTCGGTGCTCGGCGATGTCGCGAAGCTGGCCGGCGTATCGACCGCGACCGTCTCGCGCGTGTACAACGATCCCGGCAAGGTATCGGCCGACGTGCAGCAGCGTGTGCGCGACGCGGCGCGCACGCTGAACTGGATCCCGAATGCGGCGGGCCGTGCGCTCGCGTCCACGCGCACCCACATCACCGGCGCGATCATTCCGACGCTCGACGACCAGGTGTTCGCGTCGCAGGTCGCGGGCATGCAGACGGTCATGGCCGAGCACGGCATCACGCTGTTCCTCGGCTGCTCGAACTACGATCCCGCGCAGGCGCTGGCCCAGGTGCGCGCGATGCTGTCGCGCGGCGTGGAAGCCGTGTCGCTCGTCGGCGAAGCGTATCCGCCGGAACTGTTCGAACTGCTTGCGCTGCACCGCGTGCCGTACGTCGTCACGTATGCGTATCGCGACGACAGCCCGCACTGCTGCATCGGCTTCGACAACCGCGCGGCGTTCGCGCGGCTCACCACCCACCTGCTCGATCTCGGCCACCGCGATTTCGCGATCATCATGCAGCCGTCGGCCGACAACGACCGCGTGCAGGCCCGCCTGCGCGGCATTCACGACACGCTGGCCGCGCGCGGGCTCGCGGTACGCCCCGTCCATCAGCACGAAGGCGTGGCCACGATCGCATTCGGGCGGGCCAGCCTGCGCGCGATCGTCGACAGCGACGCGGCCACTCGGCCGACGGCCGTGATCTGCGGCAACGACGCGCTCGCGCTGGGCGCGTTGCTCGAGGCGCAGGCGCTCGGTCTCGACGTGCCCGCGCAATTGTCGATCACCGGGTTCGACGACATCGCGCTCGCGCGCGAGATCCAGCCGCCGCTGACGACGATGTGGGTCGACACCGACGCGATCGGGCGCCAGGCCGCGCAGGCCTTGCTCGATGCGCTCGAAAACGGCGCGACGGGGCCTGGGCATGCGGTGCTGCCGGAGTTGCGCACGCGGGAATCGGCTGCGGCGCCGGCGCAGGTGCGCGCAGCGCGAAAGAAATGACGATGCGCCGGGCGGCTTCGGCTGCCCGGCCCGCCCGTCACTGCATCACGTCGACCGGCAGCGTCTTGTCGAGATTGTCGTGCCAAGCCTGGATGGTCTTCGGCACGCGCTTGTTCCACGCCGGTACGTTCGTGTAATAGCGCATCCGCACGTTGTTCTTCGCGTCGAACACGAGCAGCCCGATCCACAGATCGTGACCGCGGCGCATCACGATCGCGGCATTCGTCGTCGCGATGCCGCGCACCCAGTACGAATTCACGTGCGCGTTCAGCCCGTCGAGATCCTTCTCGTCGGCGCTGTAATTGACGTTGTCGACGAGCGTCTGGTAATCGGCGCCGAGCAGCTTGTGCGCGGTCGCGTTCTGCGTCGCGTCGTCAACGACTTTCAGGCTCAGCAGGTCGGCGGCCGGCTTCGCCTGGAACTGCGACGCGGTCACGTACTGGCCGCCGTAGGAAACGCCCGCGCCCGCACCGCAATCGAAATCCGCGCCGTGTTGCGTGACGCCGATGCGCCCGCCCTTCCGTTCGAAATCGAGCCGGCATTTGTCCTTGCGGTAGGTGCCGCTGTCGCCGTGCAGCACGATGTCGCCGTCGAGCCCGCCCGTATTCGCACCGTTGTTGCCGCCGAGTTCGAAATGCAGGCGCGGCGCCGTGCCGGTGAACGTCAGCACGCCGCCGAACGACGGGTTGTCGCTCGTCATGTACCACGTTTGTTGCCAGCGATCGACAGCCAGCGGCTTGCCGTTCAGGCTCGCGAGCCGTTCGCGGTAGCGGTCGCCGAGGCACTGTCCATCGCCGCCGCACCGGTCGCGCTGCTTGAGCCACTTCAACTGCGCGGCTTTCAGCGCGGCCGTATCGCCGCCTTTCGCGAGCGCCTGCTTCCACGCCGCGGCGAGGTCGCCGTCGAGCTTCGACAGCGTGGCGTCCGCGCAGATTGCCTTCTCGGTTGGCGATGCGGCTTTCGCGCAGTCGAAGCCGGCGGCATGCGCGGCGACCGGCAACAGCGTGAACAGTGCAGCAGCCGCGATGGATCGCAGTTGCTTGCGCGATGCATCGCTGGCGGGACGCGCGGTCTGCCCGCGCACATTCGATCGGTTCTGGATGGTCATCGGCTTGGCCCGTCGCAGGATCGCGCGCCTGTAGAAGCTACCTGCACGCGGCATTCGAGGTAAAAACGCCCGGCACGGCATGTGGCGCATGCCGTTGCTCGCCGAAGCCTAACCCGAATGCGCGACGCCGATCAATCGATCGTCGATGTCAGCGCAACCGTCGAGGCCGCCACGCTGCATTGCACGATGCCGTCGCGCAATGCGGCCTCCACGGCGGCATCGATGAACCCGATGAACACCATCACGCCGCCTCCTTCGTGCGCGGCCAGCCCTTCGTCCTCCATCGACGAGAACCGGATGCGCCGCGCGGCGACCTGACAAACGCGCGTCGCGACCGCGCCCTGCGCATCGGCCACGCGCACGATGCCCTTCGCGCGCAGGATCGTGCGCGGCAACGCCTTCAGCCACGCACGCAGCCGCGCCTTGTCGAGCACGTCCGGCGCGGCGACGGTGACGCTCGCGAACGCCGGCATCGCGTCGTGTCCGATCGCCCGGTGCGAACGCGCAAAACCCGCCGGCATCGCGCCGCGATCGGGTACGGCCGCATCGAACAGCAACGCGAGCGGAATCTCGCCATGGTGCGCGGCGACGACGATATCGGTCGGCGCACACGCGCGCACGTCGTCGAGCACCGCATCGCGCTGTGCCGGCGCAATGCGGTCGAGCTTGGTCACGACGATCGCGCCCGCGCCGTCGAGCTGGCGTTGCGCCATCGCGCCGACGAGGGGATCGGCGAGCGTATCGCGCCACGCGAGCGCATCGGCGACGACGAGCACCGACGTCAGCCGGAATGCGCCGTTCAGCAACCCGATCTGCGCGATCTTCGCGGGATCGGCCACGCCGCTCGCTTCGACGAGCAGCAGTTCGGGCCGCACGTCGCGCGTCGCGACGCGTGTCAGCGCATCGACGAGCGCGCCGCCGATCGTGCAGCAGATGCAGCCGTTGTCGAGCTCGATCACGTCGTCGCCGCGCGCCCGCACGAGCCGCGCATCGATGTTCACCGCGCCGAAATCGTTGACAAGCACCGCGATGCGCCGGCCATGCGGCGCCTGCAGGATCGCGTTGACGACCGTCGTCTTGCCCGCGCCGAGATAGCCGCCGATCACCGCGAGGTCGATCGGTGCGGGCGTGGAAGCAGCGGGCGTCACGCTGTCGGCCTGCGTACTCATCGCGGCGACCGGAACACGCGCCCGCCGAGCACGGTGCCCCACACGGCGAGTTCCTTCAAACGTGCGGGCGCGCAGACCGACGGGTCGTCGTCGAGCACCGCGAAATCCGCGAACTTGCCGATCTCGATGCTGCCGACGAGATGATCCATCCGCAGCGTATAGGCCGCGCCGAGCGTGATCGCATGCAGCGCGTCGTCGACGGAAATCCGCTCGCCTTCGCCGAGCACGCGCCCGGACGCCGTCTCGCGCTGCACCGCGCACCATGCGGTGAACAACGGGTTCAGCGGCGTGATCGGCGCATCCGAATGCAGCGCGAACGGAATGCCGAGCCGCTGCGCCGAACCGGCCGCATCCATCCGGCTCGCGCGATCGGGGCCGATGGTCTGGCTGTAATGCGCGTCGCCCCAGTAGTACAGATGATTCGCGAAGAAGTTCACGCACATCCCGAGCGCGCGAACGCGCTTCAACTGCGCGGCGTCCGCCATCTGGCAATGCTGCAGCGTGTGGCGATGATCGGGGCGCGGATGGCGCGCGAGCAGCGTCGTCATCGCGTCGAGTACGACGTCGGTCGCTTCGTCGCCGTTGGTATGCACGTGCAGTTGCAGCCCCGCGCGATGAAACGGCTCGAACACGTCGACGAGTTGCGCGGGCGGAATCAGCCACAGCCCGTTCGGCTGCCCGCCCGCGTAACCGGGCCAGCGCACGCGTGCGGTGAAGCCCTGGATCGAGCCGTCGACGATGAACTTCACGGGCCCGAAATGCAGCTTGTCGGTATTGCGCTCGATCTCCGCGAGCACGCTGTCGGCCGAGCGCGCCGGATTGCGCTGCGGCGCGAACGCCGGCACGATCCGCACCGGGTAATCGGGATCGGCGGTGACGTCGTGCAGCGTGCGGTTGCCGTCGGCCGACAGGTCGTTGACGAGATCGGTGGCCGTCGTCACGCCCGCGAGCTGCGCGACGCGCCCGAAATTCCAGACCGCGTGCGGCTTCTCGCTCGCGGAAATCGCGAGCTTGCCGCCGATCGTCTGATACACCGGCAGCATCGCCGCGAACTCCTGCAACTCGCCAGTCGGGCGGCCGTCGGCATCGCGCGTCACGCCGTCGATGTCGGTGTCTTCGTTGATGCCCGCGCGCGCAAGCATCGCGCCGTTCACGTTCATCAGGTGCACGCTCGCATGCAGGATCGCGATCGGCCGCTGCGCGGACACGCGGTCGAGCTCGCGCGTCGTCAGTCGCGCGGTGCCAAAGAAGATCGGATCGAAGCCCCATGCGAGCAGCGGCCCGTCGTCGGTCATCGCGCGCTCGGCTTCGGCGAGCCGTTCGAGCACCGCGTCGAGCGAGCGCAGCCCCGGCCACAGCGTGCCGTCGGGGCCGCGGCGGTCGTAGTAGCCGACGTACACGGCGTCCCACATCGCGCCTTCCATCAGGTGGCAATGCCCTTCGACGAGCCCCGGCATCAGCACCTTGTCGCGCAACGTGTCGTCGGTCGTGCAGGCACCGAACCGCGCGTGCCACGTGGCCGCGTCGGCGGCGTCGCCGACCGCAAGGATGCGGCCGTCGCGCACGGCGACGTGCGTGGCCGACGGCTGCGCCGGGTTCATCGTCAGGATGCGGCGCGCCGTGAACACCGTCACGGGCACGGCCGGGGTTGCGGATGCTGGCATGGGATGCGGTTCTCCTTGCGGCGGAACGCCGATGGCTCAGGATACGGCGTATTGCTTCACGGGGCGGCCGTGCAGCATCACATGCACGGCCGCGACGACCAGCACGTTGACGACGAGGCACACGAGGCCGAGGTTGATGCCGCCGAAGTCGACATGGAACACGTAGAAGATCATCGCGAGCACCTGGCCGCAGATCATCCCGGCGCCCACCGCGACGGGCCGCACCTGGCGCCCCGCCAGCAGGATCAGCACGCCTGGCAGGAACTGCGTGACGCCGTAGTACGTGGTGTTGATCAGCGTGAGCATCAGGTTCGGCGTGAGCAGCGTGGTCGCGATCGACAACAGCAGGTAGCCGACGATCACGTATTTCGCCGCACGCTTCTGGCGCGACTCGGGCAGGTTCGGCATCAGGTTGCGCGTGACGATCGGCCCGATCGCGAGGCAGATGCCGGCCAGCACGAGCAGCCCCGACAGCGCTGCGCCGGCCGCGACGAGGCCGATCAGCCAGCCGGGCAGCAGGTGCGTGACGGCGGCGAAGAACGCGTCGTTCGGCGACGCGAGCGTCAGGTTCGCGGTGATCGCGTAGTACGACGCGATCACGAGGAACGGATACATCAGCATGTACAGCGGCATCACGACCTGCGTGCGCCGGATCGCGTTCGGCCCGCGCGCGGTGAAGAAATTCTGCGCGGCGAACGGCATCAGGTAAAAGCCGAGCGACTGGAACAGCATCGTGCTCATCGAGAAGCGCAGCTGCGACCCGCTCATCGTGTTGCTGACCTGCCGGCTCGCGGCGTCGAACACCGGATGCACGCCGCCCACCTGCCACGCGACGGCCACGCCCGTCACGACGATCGCGAGCAGCATCAGGATGTCCTTCAGGATCGCGATGTACGCCGACGCGCGCACGCCGGAGATCGCGATATAGGTGAACGCGAGCGCCGCGCACACGAGGATCAGGTACAGCGGCTCGACATGCCAGCCGAGCCCCTTGAGCGCCGCGACGAGCCCGGTGAACTGCAACTGCCCCCATGGGATCAGGAACAGGATCGATGCGCACGCAACGACCAGCTCGAGCCCGCGGCTGCGGTAGTGACCCTTGAACAGGTCGGGCAGCGTGATCGCGTTGTGGCGCTTGCCGGCTTCCCAGATCTTCGGGCCGACGAAATACCCGATCGGGTAGGCGAGCAGGATGTAACCGAGGAACCAGACGCCATAGGTCGGCCCTTTCGCGTAGATGCCGCCGGGGAAGCCGACCATCGTGCCGATGCTGTAGATCTCGCCGGCGGTCAGGAAGAACACGAGCGCCGTGCCGAACTGGCGCGACGCGACGAAGAAGTCATGCACGCTCTGCTTGCCGCGGCCACGGCCGGAACGGATGGCGAGATAGAGCGACAGCGCGATCAGCGCGGCGAAGACGACCGTTGACATGCGCACCTCAGCGTAGGAACGGAAAGCGTAGGGTTCGCCGGACGGCGCGGGCGGCCGGCGGTCCGCAAGGAGCGGATGCGCGCTAGGCGGCGCCGCTCGCGCGGCGGTCGAACAGCATCCAGCACGCGAACAGGCAGCCGGACGTCAGCACGAACCACGCGAAGATCCACATGAAGATGAACGGCACGCCCAGCACATAGCGGTCCTGCGCGGCCACCCAGGGCAGCACGCCGATCACGCCGAGATACGGAATACCGATGCCGATCAGATACCTGAGCATGCGTGTCTCCTCGAAAGCGGGTTCGTACGGAAGGGTCGAACGTGTGGCTGTGGATGTCGCCTGCACGACATCCGCCGTCGAATCCAGTATTCGAAGACAAAAAGGCGCGGGATAGTGCCAGACGCGGGCAATCGCTTGGGCCAGTGGTCCACTGCCCGACGCGGCCCGGTGCTGCGCGGTGCTGTCCGGTGCGCCCCGGTCAACGCGGCAACGATCGACGCGGCAACGCGCCCCCGCCCCGTCGCGCTCGACGCTTCCCGGTCATGCCTCGAGCCGGCGTCAGCCGTCGACCGGCGCCAGTTCGTAACTCGTGCTCCGGCCGCCGGACGACGACCGACGCAGCACGCCGTGCTCGACGAGTTCGGTGATGTCCCGCAGCGCGGTGTCTTGCGAGCACTTCGCCAGCGCCGCCCACTTGGTGGAAGTCAGCTTCCCCTCGAAGCCGTCGAGCAGGCGATTCATCACCTTCACCTGGCGCTCGTTCATCGCGAAGCCCGCACAGCGCTGCCAGAAGCGCGCCTTGACCAGCACCGCGTCGAGCGTCGTGTGCGCGTGATCGATGGCCCGGCCGAGCGCGGTCAGGAACCACGCGAGCCATTCCGTGACGTCGAGCGAACCGCGCTGCGTCCGCTCCAGCACGTCGTAATACGCGTTGCGCTCGCGCTGGATTTGCGCCGACAGGCTATAGAAGCGCTGCGGACTGCGGTCGGCGCGCGCGAGGACCAGATCGCCGAGCGCGCGCGCAATCCGGCCGTTGCCGTCGTCGAACGGATGGAGCGTGACGAACCACAGGTGCGCCAGGCCGGCGCGGATCAGCAAGGGCTCGACCGGTGCGGCATTGAGCCACGCGAGAAAGCGCGCGATCTCGCCGGCGAGGCGCGCGGCCGGCGGCGCCTCGAAATGCACGCGCTGCCGGCCGATCGGCCCGGACACGACCTGCATCGGCCCGGTGGCATCCGTACGCCAGCCGCCGACCGTGATCCGCGCCATCCCCGAGTAGCCGGTGGGAAACAGCGCCGCATGCCACCCGAACAGACGGGCGTCCGTGACCGGCGCCGCCGCATGGGTCGTCGCATCCAGCACCATGTCGACCACGCCCTCGACGTGACGATCGACCGGCGCCAGCGCGCCGATATCGACACCGAGCCGACGCGCGATCGACGACCGGACCGATGCGACGTTCAGGCTTTCGCCCTCGATCGCGCTGGTCTTGACGACGTCTTCCGTCAGCGCGGCCAGGCTCGCCTCGTCGCGCAACGCCAGGCCGACATCCGTCAGCCGCCCGGCCAGCATGCCTTGCGCACGGCTGACGTCGGCGAGTGGCGTCGCCAGTGCCGGGAGGTCGAAGCGCCACGCGGGCCAGTCGGCCGACTCCCAGATATAGGTGTAATCTCCGCTCATGATGCGGAGATTATCCCACCGATTCACCGCATGACTCAATATTCTCCGCAAATTCTGCGGAGAATAACACCCTCATTCCCCGCAACCCCGCGCGTTACCGCGCCCGGCCCGCCCCGCGCTTCCCCGCCGGCGCAGCCTTGCCGAGCCGTTCCGCGAGAAACCCGATGAACGTGCGCAGCGTGACGAACCCTTCCCGATGCTGCGGAAACACCGCATTGAGCGTGATCGGCGACGGCGCATACGCGTCGAGCACCGGCACCAGCGCGCCGCTGTCGAGCGCCCCGCCGACGATGAAATCCGGCAGCAGCGCGATGCCGAGCCCCGCGATCGCCGCGTCGCGCACCACTTCGCCGTTGTTCGCGACGAGCGGCCCCTGCACGTCGAACGTGCGCGCCGCGCCGTCCACACGGAATTCCCAGCCGATGCGCCGCTCGCGGCCGTACAGCACGCACGTATGGCCGGCGAGATCGGCCGGCGTCTGCGGCGTGCCTTGCCGCTTCAGGTAGGCGGGGCTCGCGCACGCGACCATCCGCCACGCGCCGAGCGCTCGCGCGATCAGCGTCGAATCCTCGAGCGAGCCGATCCGCAGCACGAGGTCGAAGCCCTCGCCGATCAGGTCGACGCGCCGGTCGGTCAGGTCGAGGTTCAGCCGCACGGCCGGGTGCGCGGACAGGAATTCGGCGATCAGCGGCGACACGTGCGTGATCCCGAACGACAGCGGCGCGCTGATTTTCAGCGACCCGTGCAGCTCGGTGCTGCGCACCGACATCGCCTGCTCGGCGTCGGCGATCTCCGCGAGGATCCGCTGCGCGCGCGCATAGAACTCCTGCCCCGATTCGGTCACCGCGAGGTTGCGCGTGTTCCGGTGCAACAGCCGCACGCCGAGCGACGCCTCCAGCGCCATCGTGCGCCGGCTGACGAACTGCTTGGACAGCATCAGCTGGTCGGCCGCCGCCGTGAAGCTGCCCGCATCGACCGTCGCGACAAAGATCCTGAGATCGTTGAGTTCCATATTGTCCACTCCATAGCGACAGTCATTATCTCTACAGCCATTTATTTGTCAAATCGATTGACCTAAGATTCATCTCAACGAACGGCCGGGCCCACTTCCGAGGTCCGGCGTCTTGAGGAACAAAAATCATGATCGAAATCCGTGCAGCAAACCAACGTGGCCGTGCGGAGCATGGCTGGCTCAGCTCCCGTCATTCGTTTTCGTTCGCGAATTACTACGATCCGAAGCAAGTCGGCTTCTCCGACCTGCTGGTGATCAACGACGACCGCGTCGCCCCGGGCCGCGGCTTCGGCACGCACCCGCACCGCGACATGGAAATCCTGTCGTACGTGCTCGACGGCGCGCTGGAACACAAGGACTCGATGGGCACCGGTTCGGTGATCGTGCCGGGCGACGTGCAGCTGATGAGCGCCGGCACGGGCGTGCGCCACAGCGAGTTCAACCACTCGCCGGAACTGCCGGTCCACTTCCTGCAGATCTGGGTCGGGCCGTCCGAAAAGGGCGCCGAGCCGCGTTATCAGCAGACCAATGTCACGGCCGACGACAAGCGCGGCAAGCTCGCGCTCGTCGTCTCGCCGACCGGCGACGCCGGTTCGCTGAAGATCCGGCAGGACACGCGGATCTACGCGGGCCTGTTCGACGGCGATGAGCGCGCGACGCTGGAACTCGACCCGAGCCGCTTTGCTTACGTGCACGTGGCACGCGGCAGCGTGACGGTCAACGGCGTGACGCTCGGCGAAGGCGACGGCGTGCGCATCCGCGACGAACAGGCGCTGACGTTCGCCGACGGGAAGGATGCCGAAGTGCTGGTGTTCGACCTGCGTCCGGTCGAAGTAACGGCCGAGTGGGCATAAAGCCCGTTCGGGAAACCGGGCCCCGCTGAACGCGGGGCCCTTTTAATCGGAGATTCGCAACATGGCCAAGGTACTCGTTCTTTACTACTCGTCCTACGGGCACGTCGAAACGATGGCGCAGCACATCGCGGAAGGCGCGAAATCGGTGGCGGGCGTCGAGGTCACGCTCAAGCGCGTGCCGGAAACGATTCCCGTCGACCAGGCCCGCGCGATCGGCGTGAAGGTCGACCAGGCCGCCCCGGTCGCGACGGTGGACGAACTCGCCGACTACGATGCGATCATCTTCGGCACGCCGACCCGCTTCGGCAACATGGCCGGCCAGATGCGCACCTTCCTCGACCAGACCGGCGGCCTGTGGATGAAGGGCGCGCTCGTCGGCAAGATCGGCAGCGTGTTCGCATCGACCGGCACGCAGCATGGCGGCCAGGAAACGACGATCACGTCGTTCCACACGACGCTGCTGCACCACGGGATGGTGATCGTGGGCGTGCCGTATGCGTGCAGCGGCCTCGTCAACATGAACGAAATCACCGGCGGCACGCCGTACGGCGCGACCACGCTCGCCAGCGCGGACGGCAGCCGCCAGCCGAGCGCGAACGAGCTCGACATCGCGCGCTACCAGGGCAAGCACGTCGCGGAAATCGCGAGCAAGCTCGCGTCGTAACGCAGCGGCCCGGCGGTTCGGGCAGCCCCGTACACGCACAAACGGCGCCGGTCGACCCGGCGCCGTTTGTGCTGTATCCCGGGTTCGACCGTTACTGGCCCGATGCCGGGGCGGCCGGCGCCGCCTTCGTCGCGGGCGCCTTCTGCGTGGCGTTCTGCGGATAGTTGCTCTGGTCGTTGGTCAACCGGTAGCCGCTGCCCGTGCCGATCGCCTTCAGGTCCGACGCGTGCCGCGCCCGGGCGGCCTTGCGGGCCGCCTTCTTCTGCGCCTTGTCGACCTGCTTCTGCGTCGGCGCGGACGCCGGATCCTGCGCGTATGCCGCCGGCGCGGCGGTCAACAGCAGACCGAACGACGCCGTTACTGCTACTGCCACCGATACCACGCGAGACTGCTTCATGGCCGGATCTCCTTGTCGATTGTTGGTTGTGGGTCGGACACCAGCACGCACACGACCGCTTGCGGCAACGGCGCCGATGCAACGTTAGCCGATCAGTATTCAGTTGTCCGTGTGCGTTCCTGAATTCTCCCGATAACGGCCACGATACATGCATACCGCGCGCGCCGTCGTTTCGGCGCCGCGCCGGCGCCATCAGGGAAACCGATAACCCGGCCTCGGCCGGCCCGGCCGGCGCTCAGACCCAGCGCGACAGCACCGGCAGCAGGATCGGCACGACGAAGGCCGTCAGCACGCCGTTCAGCCCCATCCCGAGCCCGGCGAACGCGCCGGCCTCCTCGCTGACCTGGAACGCGCGCGCAGTGCCGATCCCGTGCGACGCGACGCCGAGCGCGAACCCGCGCACGGCTGGTTCGTCGACCCGCAGCACGTTGAGGATCCCGCGTGCGCACACGGCCCCGAAGATTCCGGTCGAGATCACCAGCACGGCGGTCAGCGACGGAATCCCGCCGATCTCGGCCGCGACGGCCATCGCGATCGGCGTCGTCGCCGATTTTGGTGCAAGCGACGCGATCGTCTGGTGCGACGCGCCGAACAGCGCCGCGATGCCGACCGCCGACACGATCGCGGTCAGCGAGCCCGCGAGCAGGCCGACCAGCAGCGGCACGGCCGCACGGCGCAGCTTCGACCACTGGCGATACAGCGGCAGCGCGAGCGCGACGGTCGCGGGGCCGAGCAGGAAGTGGACGAACTGCGCGCCTTCGAAGTACGTCGGATACGGCGTATGGGTGATCGTCAGCAGCACGACGATCAGCGCGACCGCGATCAGCACCGGGTTCGCGAGCGGGTTGAAGCGCGCCCGTGCATAGACGGCCTGCGCGAGCAGATACGCGATCAGCGTGATGGTCAGGCCCAGCAACGGGGTGGCGGCGAGATAGACCCAGATCGCGCCGAGTTTCGGGAAGGCCGTCATGGCGTGCCCTCCGCCGCACCGCCCGTACGCCGCTGGCGGCGCAGCAGCGCACGCGTGACGAGCGCGGTCACGGCGATCGCGAGCGTGGTGCTGACGGCCAGCGCGACGACGACCGCGACCGCATCGCCGCGCACGCGGTCGGCCGACACCATGATCCCGACGCCGGCCGGCACGAACAGCAGCGACAGGTGGCGCAGCAGTTCGAGCGCGGTCGGCTCGATCGCGTCGGCCACCTGCGGGCGCAGCATCACGAAGCCGAACAGCAGCAGCATGCCGATCACGGGGCCCGGCACCGGCAGGCCGAACAGGTAGGACACGCCTTCCCCGAGACACTGGAAGGTCAGCAAGACCGCGAACGCCTGCAGCATGAGCGCCTTCTCCCGGACGGGGCCGCGCTGCCGGGCGGCCGCGCGACCGATGGCCGGCGGCTTGCGGCGCCGGCGTGAACGATACGGGCGATCGTACCAACTTCACGCGCGATCGGACATCACCA
>NZ_JAAGPB010000219.1:0-233 GCF_017104585.1 Burkholderia sp. Ac-20392 | reverse complement strand
AAAAAAAAAAAAAAAATAATAATATTTTAATTTAGGTAGTTTTGAAATTAACAAGTGAATGTAACTAGATTACAAATTAAGTACTGGTACTCAGACTTATATACTATTATCTATTACGACATACGAAGTAGAATGAGAGTAATGAACTGCACACTTAAAGTCGTCCTCGATATATCATGTGATAGAAGTCACTCAGCACATAACGTGTCGATGAATGTGATTGCTCTAGTTGA
>NZ_JAAGPB010000218.1:0-13856 GCF_017104585.1 Burkholderia sp. Ac-20392 | reverse complement strand
CGACCGATGCCGCAAGCCCGAGCACCGCGGCTACCGTCGCCGGACGGGCGGGCGGCGCCTCGACGGCGTCGGCGGCAACCGCGGCGGCATCGACTTCGCTGTCGGCCGGCGCGACGGTTGAGTGCGGCGCCGGCAGGCAGCGGGTTGCAGGCACCGCGCTCAGGTGCCGGTGGCCGGCCGCCGTGAACGCGTCGCAGATCGTGCGGAACCACGCGCGATCGACGACGGCCAGCACGCGGCGCCCGTCGGGCAGTGCGTCCGGATCGAGCGCGATATGGCAGCCGAGCGGATCCTGGATCAGCTGATCCTCGACGATGTTGGGCAGCGCCTGACGCAGCTTCGGGCCCTTGAGCGGCGGCACGGTCGCGGCCAGCAGCAGCACGTCGCGCGCGGCGACGATCAGCACCGTCGCGTTCGCGCGCGGCAGCAGCGCAAGCGCGGCACGGCCGGCGCGCTGCACATGGCCGGCCTTGTCGACGAGCGTGAACGGCAGCTCGGGCCACTGCCATTCCTGCAACGGCACGGCAGGCTCGCGCGGCGGCAAAGAAACAATCAACGTGCTCACAAGAGCTCCTCTCCCGATTGGCGTCGTTATAGCTGGTCGCGAATGCGCACGACCCGTGTCGAATGCGTGGTCGGATCACGATACACGAGCGAGGTGCGATCGACCTCCGCGCGTTCATGCTGGATCCGGCCATGCACGATGAAATAGCTCGAATTGACGTCGATGACGCTCGAGTCGAGCGTCACGTTCGGCGCACCGGCGCCGCGCAGCGCGAGCTGCACGTCGCCGACGTTGCGGAAAAACACGGTCTCGCGGCGCGACACGAGCGCCTGCGCGGACGACACGCTCATCCCCGGCATCAGCGCCGCGATCACCTCGGCCGGCGCGGTGTTCATGTTCACCGGCGTCGTGGTCGGCAGCACGGTGACGAACGGGCGCAGCCGCGCGACCATCTCGGGCGTCACGCCGTCGACGTCGAGCAGGCTGTCGACGCCCGTCATCACCAGCGGCGCCGGCCCGCGGTCGCCGCCCGTCATGCCCGGATCGTCGGTGAAGCCGCCGCCGCCTTGCTGATCGGTCGTCACCGGCGCGGTGATCGGCGGCGCCGTGCCGCCACCCGGCAGCGTCGGCATCTGGAAACGCGTCGCCGAATTCAGCAGGCTCGCGCGCACCTGCAGCGCGATGCGCTTCGCGAACGCGCCGTCGTAGCCGAGCGTCGTCAGCAGGCGCTGGAATGCCTGGACCTGCGTGACGTTCAACTGCAGCACGCCGGGCGCCGGCGACGCCACGAGGTTGCGCAGGTTGAACTTCGCCTGCGCGTCCTCGATCGAGCCGGAGAGATAGGTGTCTTCGCTGCCGGTGTCGTTGGGTGCGCCGATCCGGCCGAGGAAGTCCGACAGTTTCGTCTTCGCGATCGGCACGCCCCAGATCCCGCCGAGATACGTGATGCCGGGCGCCGTGTCGCCTTCGGAGCGCAGGATCATCCGGGTCCAGTCGAGCGCGCCGCGCGCGACCCACTGCGCCTGCGCGATCACGCGCTGGTTCTCGATGCGGCGGATCTGCACCTGCTGGCGCCACAGCATCCCCGAGACGAGGATCGCCGACAGCGCGACGACGAGCAGCGCCGTGATGATCGCCGCGCCGCGCTGACGACCGCGTGCCCGTGCGCGACCGCTGGCACGGGCGGCAATTAATGAGCGGTGAGGGCGCGCGCGCATCGTCATTCCCCGACGAGGAAGATGCGCGTGACCGGCACGCGCAGCGACGTCGCACCGATGCTGACCTGCAGCCCCGTCACCGCGCGCGCAGGCGGCGCGTTGCCGATCTGCGGCACCTTGAGTGCATCGTTGTTCTGCGCGAGCGCTTCGTCGGCCGTCTGCAGGTTGGTGGTCCAGCCCACGCGCGGCACGTAAAGCTTCGCGTCGATCGCGCCGACGCCGCCCATCAGCGCGACCCAGCTCCAGCCTTCTACGCTGCTGTCCTTCAGCGTGCTGCGCAGCCGGTTCGCGTCGTCGATCGGCGGCGATGCGTAGCGCACGACGCGCCCGCCGGCGATCCGGTAACGGACCACCTGCAGCCGTGGCGCAACGCCCGGCACCTCGAGTTCGCGGACGATCTGCAGCGTATTGCCGGCCACGCCGATCGCCGGCTGGCCGGCCTCGTCGTCGGTCGCGGCGAGGCGTGCATCGATGCGCATCTGGTCGAACATCTGCGCGAACACGCGCTCGTCTTCCATCGCGGCCGCGACCTTGTCGCGGCCGCGCATGATCTGGTCGAGCCCGCGCCACGCGAGGATCGCGACCACCGCGAGGATCGCGATCGCGATCATCAGCTCGATCAGCGTGAAGCCGCGGGCAGGGCGGGCGAGCGGGCGTCGCATCGGCGCGTCAGAGCGGACGGCTGGTTTCATTCGCGACCACCGTCACCATCTGCGCCAGCACGCCGGTGTGCCCGGGCATGCTCACCGAAATCCGCACGCGCCGGAACACCGGGTTGGGCGTGGTGCTCACACGCTGCGTGCAGACGAGCTGCACGTTGCCTTGCGAGCAGTCGAAACTCTGTTCGCCGATCTCCGGCCACGCATGCGTGAGCCGCATCTGCGCGAGCGCGTTGTCGGCGCTCCAGCCGGCGAGCAGCCGGCGATGAAGATCGGACGCATTGTTCGCCATCGTGCCGACCGCGCGGATCGACGCGGCGAGCGCGACCGCGATGATCGCGAGTGCGACCAGCACTTCGATCATCGTGAAACCGCGCGATGAAGAAACGGAAGAGGGCAGGCGACGACGCATCGTCATTGCACCTCGTAGCGGCCGTTGCCGGTGCCGACGATCGTCGCGCTGCCGACCGCCGAATGCAGTGTCACGCGCACCGGCGTGTCGATGCTCTCGGTGCCGAACACGACGCGATTCGCGTGCGTGTCGGACCCCGGATAGTCGATATCGGCGCCGGTGACGCCACCGTCCCAGTCACGCGGGCGCAGCAGGTCGTCGCGCAGCGTGCGCCAGCCGTCGGGCGAGTTCACGTCGAAACGGAAGCCGTGCGCGGTCGGCTGCCACGCGATCGGCCGGGCGCGCACCTGCGCTTCGTCGCCGGCCGTCTCGAACAGCAGCGCGATGCGCTGCGCTTCCTCGCGCAGGTCGGTGCGCGGATTGCGCGTGAGCGACAAGGACGCGAGCGACACGAGCAACCCCGCGATCACGAGCACGACCAGCATTTCGAGCAGCGTGAAGCCGCGCGCGCGATGACGCCGCGCACGGGGCAACGCCTGCCCGCCGTCGGCACGCGCCGGCGCGGACGAAGCCGCGCCGCGACGCACACGGCAATCGCGGCCGCAGCGGGAGGTCGTGCGAATAGCGAGCATGGAGAACGGGAACGATGCGTCTGGCCGGTCAGTGAAGGCTTATTGCCACGAACCGATGTCGGTGTCGTTGCCTTCGCCGCCTTCCTTGCCGTCGGCGCCGTAGCTGAACACGTCGATCTCGCCGTGCACGCCCGGGTTCAGGTACTTGTAGCCGTTACCCCACGGATCGTTCGGCAGGCGCTCGAGATAGCCGCCGTCCTTCCAGTTGTTCGGGATCGGATCGGTGGACGGCTTCTGGATCAGCGCGTTCAGGCCCTGATCCTGGGTCGGGTAGCGGCCGTTGTCGAGACGGTACAGCTTGAGCGCCTGCATGATCGTGCCGATGTCCTGCTTCGCGGCGATGCGGCGTGCCTCGTCCGGGCGGCTCATGATCTTCGGCACGATCAGTGCCGCCAGGATCCCGAGGATCGCGACCACCACCATGATCTCGATCAGCGTGAAACCGCGCTGACGACGCACGGCCGCGTTGCGGCGAGTGATCCACGTTTGCATGACTGACTACCTCTTTCCAAAAAATGTCGTTGGTTGAGTGACGCACCCGGCGCACCGGACGATTGCCTGACGGCAACCTTCCGAACCCGCGGGCGCGGAGCACGCATTGTAAGGCGCGCATTGCCGAGGGCTTTCACCCAACGCAAATTTCATATACATCCGTACAATAGCGCGCATGAACGCGCTCTCGATCCGGATCCTCTCCCTAGCCCTCTTCGCGGGTTTGTGCGCGACGGCCACCTACTGGGTCGTCACGCTGTCAGCCCGTGAAGCGCCGCTGCCCGCCGCCGCCGCGCGGCTGCCGATTCGCACCGAGGACGCCGCGGCGCTCTTCGGCGGTCAGCTCGACAAGAATCCCGTGCAGGACATCCACCTGTTCGGCATCCTCGCGCTCGACCACGGTGGCGCCGCGATCGTCGGCGTCGGCGGCGAACCGCCGCGTGCCGTATCGCTCGGCGCGGACGTCACGTCCGGCGCCAAGCTCGCCGAAGTCCGCCCCCGCTCGATCATCGTCGAGCGCAACGGCGCCCGCACCGAAGTCCAGCTCCCCGCCAACACGCCGTCCCCGGCGATCTACGTGCGCTGAAGCCGAAGGCGACGGCCCGACCAACGGTCAGGCCGTCACTGCACCATGTTGTTCAGTTCGATGATCGGCAGCATCACGGCCAGCACGATCACGAGCACGATGCCCCCCATCGCCAGGATCAGCAGCGGCTCGAGCAGGCTCGTCAGGAACATCGTGCGGCGTTCGAGCTCGCGCGCTTCGCCTTCGGCCGCACGATCCAGCATCGTCGTCACGTCGCCCGTCGCTTCACCCGAGCGGATCAGGTGCACGAGCACCGGCGGAAACGTCTTCACGTTGTTCAGCGCGCGCGACAGCGCGGAGCCTTCGCGCACCCGCACGATCGCGTCGTCGATGTTCGCGCGCATCGCGCGGTTCGACAGCGTCTCGCCGGCCGCCTGCAACGCACGCAGGATCGGCACGCCCGCCGCGGTGAGGATGCCGAGCGTGCTCGCGAAGCGCACCGTGTTGTAGCCGCGCACGAGCTTGCCTGCGAGCGGCGCGGTGAGCACCCAGCGGTCGAACGCGAGGCGAGGCCCGTCGCGCGACAGCGTCGCCTTCACGAACCACACGATCAGCACGACCGCGATCAGGATCGCCCACCACCAGTGCCGCACGAAATCCGACAGCGCCATCATCACGATCGTCAGCATGGGCAACTGCTGCTTCGTGCTCGCGAACACGTTGACGACCTGCGGCACGACGTAGCTCAGCAGGAACGTGACGATGCCGAATGCGATCAGCGTGACGATCCCCGGATACGTGAACGCCAGCAGGATCTTCTGCTTCAGCGCGTTGCTCTGCTCGATGTAGTCGGCGAGGCGTGACAGCACGATGCCGAGCTTGCCGGTGTGCTCGCCCGCCGCGACGAGCGCGCGGTAGATTTCCGGGAAGTCGCGCGGATGCTGGCCCAGCGCATTCGCGAGCGAATGGCCGCCGAGCACTTCGGCGCGGATCGCGGCCATCAGTTCGCGGATGTAGTCGCGCTCGGCCTGCTCGGTCAGCACGCCGAGCGCCTCGTCGAGCGGCAGCCCGGCGATCAGGAGGCTCGCGAGCTGGCGCGTGAGGATCGCCTGTTCGCGCTGCGACAGCTTGCGGCCGAACGCGAGCCGCTGCGAACGCGCCCCGCGCGTCGCGCTGGCGGCCGGCTCGACGACGAGCGGCGTCAGCCCCTGCGTACGCAGCTGGCCACGCGCGGCACGCGCGCTGTCGGCATCGATGACGCCTTTCTGCGCGCGTCCCGCCGAATCGATTGCTTCGAAACGGAATGCCGGCATCGCGCTATGCGCCTCCCGTCACGCGCAGCACTTCCTCGAGCGACGTCGCGCCCGACGCGAGCCAGCGCTCGGCATCGTCGCGCAGCGTGCGCATCCCTTCCGCACGGCCGGCGGCGAGAATCTCCGCGTCGGCCGCGTTGCGGTGGATCAGCGAACGGATCGACTCGTCGACCAGCAGCAGTTCGTATACACCGCGCCGGCCCGAATAGCCCGAATGCCCGCACTTGTCGCAGCCGACCGGATGCCACACGGTGCGGCCTTCTTCCTGGCGCTCTTCCTTGCAGACGGGGCAGAGCTGGCGCACGAGCCGCTGCGCGAGCACGCCGAGCAGCGACGACGCGAGCAGGTAGGGCTCGACGCCCATGTCGGTCAGACGCGTGACGGCCGAGGCCGCATCGTTCGTGTGCAGCGTCGCGAGCACGAGGTGGCCCGTCAGCGATGCCTGCACCGCGATCTGCGCAGTTTCGAGGTCGCGGATTTCGCCGATCATGATCACGTCCGGATCCTGGCGCAGGATCGAGCGCAGCGCACGGGCAAAGGTCATCCCGATCCGCTCGTTCACCTGCGTCTGGCCGATCCCGCCGAGGTCGTATTCGATCGGGTCCTCGACGGTCATGATGTTGGTCGTCGCGGTTTCGAGCCGCGACATCGACGCATACAGCGTGGTCGTCTTGCCCGAACCCGTCGGGCCCGTGACGAGCACGATGCCGTGCGGGCGCGCGATCAGCTTGTCGAATTGCACGAGCGTGTCGCGGCCCATCCCGAGCGCTTCGAGGTTCAGCCGCTGCGCATCCTTTTCCAGCAGACGCAGCACCGCACGCTCGCCGTGCCCGGTCGGCAGCGTCGACACCCGCACGTCGACCGGCCGGCCGCCGACGCGCAGCGTGATGCGGCCGTCCTGCGGCAGGCGCTTCTCCGCGATGTCGAGCTGCGCCATGATCTTGATCCGCGAGATCAGCGCGCCGTGCAGCGCCTTCTTCGGCCGCACGACGTCGCGCAGCGTGCCATCGACGCGAAAGCGCACCACCGATGCGTTCTCGAACGGCTCGATGTGAATGTCCGACGCCTGTTCGCGCGCCGCTTGCGTGAGCAGAGCGTTGATCATCCGGATGATCGGCGCGTCGTCTTCCGATTCGAGCAGATCCTCGACTTCGGGGATGTCCTGCATCAGCCGCGACAGGTCGACTTCGCCTTCAACCTCGCCGACCACCTGCGCAGCGCTGCCGTCCTGGCGCGCGTACGCGTGGTTGATCGCCTGCGCGAGTTCGTCGGCCGGCACGCGATGCACGGAGATCGAGCCGAAGTTGCGCGCGATCTCCGCGAGCGCGGCGTCGCTCGTGCGTTCGCTGATCCACACCTCGAGCGTGTCGTCGAGCTGGTGTGCGATCAGCACCTGGCCGCTCTTCGCGAAGCCGTACGGCAGCAGTCGCGCGGCGAGCGGCGACGGCGGCTGCCGTTCGCCCGGCGCGCCGTCGTGGACGGAAGACGCGTGCACGTCACTCACTGCGACGCTCCCGGCGTGGCCGTCAGCGGCTGTTGCGGCACCGTCTGCTGCGGCACGCCCTGCGGCTGCGCGGGTGTCGCCTCCGGCAGCGGCTGGGCCGGCACCGGCACGACCTGGCGTTGCACCTGCTGGCGACGCATCTTGTCGAGATCGAACAGGTTGCCCGCGGCCGTGCCGCCCTGGCTCGGGCCGATCGGCATCGGCGGGACGACCGGATCGTCCTTGTCGCGGATCACGTTGTTGTCCGACTTGTAAGCACCCGTCACGCCCTGGATGTAGTCGTAGCGGTTGGCCGTGACTTCCTGCGCGGTGCTGCGATCGGAGATGATCACCGGGCGCAGGAACACCATCAGGTTGGTTTTCGCGCGGATCTTCGATTCGGAACGGAACAGCTGGCCGATCCACGGGATGTCGCCGAGCAGCGGCACCTTGCTGTTCGACACCTGGTAGTTGTCCTGCATCAAGCCGCCGAGCACGATGATCTCGCCGTTGTCCGCGAGAATCGTCGACTGGATCGAGCGCTTCGTGAAGGTCGGGCCGGTCTGCGCGCTCGTGGTACCCGCGACGACCGCCGAATCCTCGGTATAGAGCTGCAGCTTGAGGATCCCGCCGTCGGTAATCTGCGGCTTCACGTGCAGCGTCAGGCCGACGTCGCGACGATCGTAGGTATTGAACGCATTGTTCGTGTTGCCGCTCGTCAGGTTCGAATACGAGCCGGTCGCGATCGGCACGTTCTGGCCGACGACGATCTTCGCTTCCTCGTTGTCGAGCGTGATCAGGTTCGGCGTCGACAGCACGTTCGCGTCGCTCACGCCCGCGAAATACTGCAGCAGCGCACCGAGCCCCTGCACGCCGAACATGTTGTGCAGCCAGCCGATGTTGAGCCCTTGGGTCAGCGACCCGAGGTTGGCGGCCAGACCGCCTCCGGTGATGCCGCCGGCAGCGTTGGTCACACCGCCCGCCGTCAGGTTGACGATGCTGTTGCCCAGGCCGGCCGTAGGGTTCAGGTTCGTGCCGCCGAGGAACTGGCCGCTCGCCACCTGCCACTGGATGCCGAGGTTGCCCTGCGTGTTCGAGTTCAGTTCGACGATCAGCGCTTCGATATAGACCTGCGCACGCCGCGCATCGAGCTGGTCGATCACCGAGCGCAGGTTCCGGTAAACCGGATCCGACGCGGTGATGATCAGCGAATTGGTCGCCGCATCGGCCTGGATCATCCCGCCGGGCTGGTTGTCGTCGCCCTTGTCCTTGTCGCCGCCCAGCAGGCCGGCCGAGCCGAGCCCGCCGCCACTACCGGACGAGCCGCCGTACGACGACGAGGACGACGAGCCGCCGAGGCCGCCCGACGGCAGCGGCGGGGTGCCCGACGTGCCGGTCGAGAAGTTGCCGCTCGACGACGAGCCGCCGTTCTGGTTGAAGCTGTTCGCATCGTTGGACGATGCCGACGAGCCGCTGTCGCTGCCGCTCCCCTTGCCGAGCATCCCGCGCAGCGTCTTCGCGAGCTTCACCGCATCGGCGTTGCGCAGCGCTACGACGTGCATGTTGCCCGGTACGCCGCTCGGCGCGTCGAGCTGCTGCACGAGCCGCTTGGCGGCCGCGAGGCGCGACGCGCTCGATGCGCGCAGCATCAGCGAGTTGGTGCGCGGGTCGGCCGTGACCGACACCTTCAGCGTGGCGTCACTGTTGCCGATCGCGCCCGGGTCGAGCATTTTCTGCAGTTGCGCGGCGAGGTCGATCGCGTTCGCGTTGCGCAGCGGAATGACCTGCACCTGCGCGCCCGCAGCGCTGTCCACGCCCGCGATGATCTGCGCGATGCGCCGCACGTTGTCCGCGTAGTCGGTCACGACGATCGTGTTGTTCGCCGGGTAGGCAGTGACCGTGTTGTTCGGCGAGATCAGCGGCCGCAGCACGGGCAGCAGGTTGTTCGCCGATTCATTGTGCAGCTCGAACACCTGCGTGATCACCTGGTCGCCGCGCGCCTGCGGTGCATTGCCGACGTAGGTCGGCACGCCCTGCAGTTTCGCGTCGGCCTCGGGCACGACCTTCAGCACGCCGTGATCCTGCACGAGTGCGAAGCCCTGCATGCGCAGCGCCGACTGCAGCGTCTTCAGCGCCTGGTCTTCCGGCACCGGGCGCTCGGCCACGAGGTTGAGCTGCCCCTTCACACGAGGGTCGACGATGATGGTCTTGCCGGTTGCGGCGCCGATCGCCTTGGCGACCTGGTCGATATCCGCATTCACGAAATTGAGCGTGACCTGAGCGTAGGCGGCCTGCGAGACGATGATGCCGGCGACGATCAGGGTCGTGGCGACACGCCGCATAACGAAGCGATTTCTTGTCATGGATGAATGGGTCGATGCCGGCTCAGGCCACTTCCGGCGGTAGTGCTGGGATCCAAGTCCGAAAGAGGCGACATTAGCAGTTTTTCATGTCCGAAATATCACATTGATCCGAGGACTGTCTCACATACGACATGTATCCGGTGAACCGTATGCAATATGTAAGACTCGGCACTGTTCTCGGCATGCCGTCCATCGCCCCCGTTTCATGATGAATCGACACGGAAATGCGGTATAACCGGGCTGCCGTATTCCTGTATGTCGCAAGCTGACGGACTGTCGGTATGATACGGGCGGCACGATTCTCGTCGCACGAATAACAGGCACGGGTTTTCCCGACCCTCGCGTATTTTCTTGTCAATTTCGCACCATGAACAGACGGTTCGTTTCGATCGCGTTGATCGCCGCCGGCGTGTATTTCGCCAGCGCGAACGCTCGCGCGGACTGTTTCGACGAAGCGGCTAAATATCAGCAGGTCAATCCGTTGATCCTGCGCGCGATCGCGTGGCAGGAATCGCGCAACCGGCCCGGCGCGCTGAACAAGAACACGAACGGCTCGGTCGACTACGGCCTGATGCAGATCAATTCGATCCACCTGCCGACGCTGTCGCGCTACGGAATCGGCCGCGACACGCTGATGGAGCCGTGCAAGAACGTGTACATCGCCGCGTGGCACCTCAAGCAGAAGATGAACCGCTACGGCAACACGTGGCAGGCGATCGGCGCCTATCATTCGGAAACCCCGTCGCTGCGCGACAAGTACGCGCGGCAGATCGCCGGCATCCTGACCCAGTGGAAGCTGCTGCCGCCCGCGCCATGACGCGGCGCCGCAGCGCGGCCTGACGCCGTACCGGCCAGCCGGCGCGCGTTTGATGCACAATGCGGATCTCACGCCGCAATTTCGCCCGTCCGCGGGACGATCGCGCCCCGGAAGGGCGTCGCGGCCGCTTTTTCAATTTTTCCGTTGGTGCATATCGCTATGAATCCGGCAATGAACCAGCCGTTGCCCGTCACCGTGCTGTCCGGCTTCCTCGGCGCCGGCAAGACCACGCTGCTCAATCACATCCTCGCGAACCGCGCGGGCCTGAAAGTCGCCGTGATCGTCAACGATCTCGCGGCGGTCAACATCGATGCATCGCTCGTGCGCGACGCGCAAGCGCTGTCGCACGTCGAGGAACGCCTCGTCGAGATGTCGAACGGCTGCATCTGCTGCACGCTGCGCGACGACCTGCTCGTCGAGATCCGCACGCTCGCGTCCGAAGGGCGCTTCGACGCGATCATGATCGAATCGACCGGCATCGCGGAGCCGATGCCGATCGCCGAAACCTTCACGTTCGTCGACGACGATGGCACGTCGCTGTCGAAAATCGCGCGGCTCGACACGCTCGTCACCGTGGTCGATGCGTACAACTTCCTGCGCGACTACGGCTCGGACGATGCGCTCGCGACGCGCGGCATTGCCGCATCGGAAGAGGACGATCGCACGCTCGTCGAGCTGCTGATCGAGCAGATCGAGTTCTGCGACGTGCTGGTGATCAACAAGGCCGACCTCGTCCCCGCGGACGACCTCGCACGCCTGCAGCACATCCTCGCGCGACTCAATCCGCGCGCGCACCAGGTCGTGTCGACGTTCGGCAACGTGCCGCTCGACGAAGTGCTGAACACGGGCCGCTTCGATTTCGACGAAGCCGCGAACGCGCCGGGCTGGCTCACGTCGCTCGATCACGATCACACGCATTGCGACGACCCGGACTGCCATGACGAACATCATGCGCACGTGCACGGCGAAGCCGACGAATTCGGCATCGACAATTTTGTTTACCGCGCGCGCCGGCCGTTTCATCCGGCACGACTCTGGGCGCTGTTGCATCAGGAGTGGCCGGGCGTGCTGCGCAGCAAGGGCTTCTTCTGGCTCTCGACGCGCAACGACATCGCGGGTTCGCTGTCGCAGGCAGGCGGCGTATGCCGGCATGGCCCGGCAGGTCTCTGGTGGGCGGCGCAGGATCGCGCGGAATGGCCGGACGACGATGAGCTGCTCGGTGAAATCCGCGCCGAATGGCACGGCGATCTCGACGATCGCGCAGTGGGCGATCGCCGGCAGGAACTCGTGCTGATCGGCATCGCGCTCGACGCGGATGCATGGCGCGCGAAGCTCGATGCGTGCCTGCTGACCGATGCGGAATTCGCACTCGGCGCGGCCGGATGGCATGCGTTCGACGATCCGTTCCCGGCGTGGGATGTCGATTCGCACGACGACGACGATCACGGCGACACGCAGATCGTGCACGCGTAACGCGTTGTAAAAACAACCGTTAAATCTTGCAAGAGGGGCGCGGACTGTGGCGAAAATGCTGCGCGCGCCCAACAAAAAACCCGCCGAAAGGCGGGTTTTTCTTGGAACAGGCGCTGGTTTAACGCTTGTTGACGGCGTCCTTGAACGCCTTGCCAGCCGTGAACTTGACCGTCTTGGCTGCCGGGATCTTGATGGTTTCGCCGGTCTTCGGGTTGCGGCCCGTACGTGCTGCGCGCTTGCCCGAACCGAAGCTGCCGAAGCCGATCAGCTGAACCGCATCACCCTTCGACACGGCCTTCTTGATGACTTCGAGCAGCGTGTCCAGCGTTTCGCCGGTTTGAGCCTTGCTGGCGCCCGTTTGGGCGGCGACGGCGTCGATCAGTTCCTGTTTGTTCATTAAGGTTCCTTTATCAGGTTAGGTTGACACGAACAGCGCGAACGCGCCGATTATACGTGCGCGAACCGTGCCGTCGAGAGTCAGACTCCGACGACACAGCGCCGAATCCTGGCCCGCGCGACGCGCCCTCCGGTTAGCCGGTGGCCACCCCGCGGTACGGCGTTGCTATGATAGCGCAGCGCAAACCCAATAACGACAAGGGTTTCAAAGATTTTCATCGGTATTTCGCCGAATGAATCATCGACTGCCCGTTTTTTGACCAGCGCCACCCGGACAGGATACGCAGCGCGGTCCGCCCGTGCGCCGCGCCGTTGGCTTTTTCCAACGACCGGTCGGACGGCCCCGCGCAATCCCTTGCCAGGCTTGGCTGCCACGTTTTTTGTTTCGCATGACCGACCGACTTGTTCCCGCCTCGCTCGCGCTTCGCGACGACGGCACGCTCGTCTCGCCTGAGTTCGGCGACCTCCATCGCGGCGCATCAGGCGCACTTGCGCATCGCGTGTTCGTCGCCGGCAACGGGTTGCCGGCGCGCTGGCAGGGCCGCCGCACGTTCACGATCGTGGCGACCGGATTCGGCGCGGGCGGCAGTTTCCTCGCGGCCTGGGCCGCGTGGCGTGACGATCCCGCGCGCTGCGAGCGGCTGCATTTTGTCGCAGTCGAACCGCATCCGTTCTCGCGCGACGACCTGCGCCGCGCGGCTTCCCATATCGTTGCGGACACAACCATATCCGCCGATGTCGATGCACTTGCCGACGTATGGCCGATGCTTGTACCCGGCCTGCACCGGCTCGAATTCGACGAAGGGCGCGTGGTGCTCACGCTCGCGTTCGGCGATGCAATCGACATGCTGGGGAAGATCGTCGCGCGCGCCGACGCGTTCTGTCTCGACGGCTTTGCGTCGTCGAACGACGCGGATCTGCAAGCAACCGACGTGGTCCGCGCGCTCTCGAAAATCGCCGGCGAACACGCAACGTTTGCAGTGCATGCGAGTTCGGACGCGTTGAAACACGCACTCGGCAAGTCGGGTTTCACGTATCGCGAGGTCGACGATCTGCTCGTCGGCGAATATGCGCCGCGCTGGCGCGCGCGCCGGCACGAGCCGCCACTTGCACTGCCTGTTGCAACGCGCCGCGCGATCGTGATCGGCGCGGGCCTGGCGGGCTGCGCGGTCGTCGAACGCCTGGTCGCGCGCGGCTGGGAAGTCACGCTGATCGAGCGGCACGACCGGATCGCGAACGAAGCATCGGGCAATCCGGCCGGGGTATTCCATCCGTTGATGACACGCGACGACAACGTCGCGAGCCGGCTCACGCGCGGCGGCTTCCTGCATGCGATCGCACGCTGGCGCGCACTCGAACGTGCAGGCCATGCATTCGCGCGCAGCACGCACGGGATGATTCATCTCGCCGAATCGGCCGACGACTTCGAACGGATGCGCGATGCATTCGATGCGTTCGGTGCGCCGTCCGACTATGTCTCGCTGCTCGACGTCGAGGCCGCGCGCGCGCGCCTGAACCTGCCGGTCGCGCAGGGTGGCCTGCTGTTTCCGCACGGTGGCGCCGTCTGGCCGGCCGGCCTTTGCGCGGCTCAATACGCGGCGGCCGGCGAGCGCGTGCGCTTGCTCGCG
>NZ_JAAGPB010000217.1:0-13555 GCF_017104585.1 Burkholderia sp. Ac-20392 | reverse complement strand
GTTCGCGACCGAGATCTCGGGATCGAGCCCCGACGCCGACGCGGTCACCGCATCCGCCGGCACCGGTGTGCCGGCGGCGAGCGCGTTCTCCTGCCGGTACACGCGCACACGCTGCGCAATGTCCGCAAGCAGCTTCTTGCTCGTAGCGCCCTGGTTGCTGGCGCCGCTGCCGGCCGCGTTGTACGGCTGGTCGACCGTCTTCGACGGATCGGCCGGATCGGTGCCGACCGTCGCGCTCGGCCGCCCGTGGAAGTAGCCGGCACGCGTGAAGTTCTGCCCGATCACGGCCGAGCCGACCGTCGTGCCGTTCTGCTGCACGAGACTGCCGCGCGCCTGCGACGGGAACAGCACGTTCGCGACGCCCGTGGTGAGCAGCGGATACGCGACACCCGTGACGAGCATGAACAGCACCGACGAAGCGATCACGGGCCGCAGGAGGCCGCGCGTCGCCGCGCCGAACGAAGAACCGGGTGCCGGCGCGGCGGCGGCCGCTGCCTGGCGATTGCCTTGCATCATGATGTTTTCCTCAGAACAGTTGGCCGCCCGACATCATCAGGTGCTCGACGACCGGGCCGAGCGCGAGCGCGGGCAGGAACGTGAGGCCACCGACGACCAGGATCACGAAGACCAGCAGGCCGGCGAACAGGCCCGTCGACGTCGACAGCGTGCCCGCGCTTTCCGGCACGCTCTTCTTCGCGGCGAGGCTGCCCGCGACCGCGAGCATCGGCAGCAGCGTCAGGTAGCGGCCGATCAGCATCGCGAAGCCGATCGTCGTGTTGAAGAACGGCGTGTTCGCGTTCAGGCCCGCGAACGCGGAGCCGTTGTTGGCCGTGCCCGACGTGTACGCGTACAGCACTTCGCTGAAGCCGTGCGGGCCGAGGTTCGCGAGGCTGTCCATCGTCGAATGCAGCATCGCGGCCACCGCGGTGAAGCCGAGGATGCTGAACGGATGCGCGAGCACCGCGAGCATCACGAGCTTCATCTCGCGCGCCTCGATCTTCTTGCCGAGGAATTCCGGCGTGCGCCCGATCATCATCCCGACCAGGAACACCGTGAGGATCGCGAACGTGAACAGGTTGATCAGCCCGACGCCGTCGCCGCCGAACACGTTGTTCAGCATCATCTGCGCGATCGGCACGAGCCCGCCGAGCGGCGTCAGCGAATCATGCATCGCGTCGACCGACCCGGTGGTCGCGGCCGTCGTGACGGTGGCGAACAGGCTCGTCTGCGCGATGCCGAAGCGCATCTCCTTGCCTTCCATGTTGCCGCCCGGCTGCGTGGCGCTCATCTGCTGGTCGACGCCCAGCCCGGCCACGAGCGGATTGCCGTGCTGCTCGGCCGAATAGATCACGGCCAGGAAGCCGACGAACATCACGACGAACGCACCGAGAATCACCCAGCCCTGGCGGCGCCGGGCGATCATCGTGCCGAGCGCATAGGTCAGCGCGGACGGAATCAGCAGCATCGACAGCATGTGCAGCGTGTTGGTGAGCGGCGTCGGGTTCTCGAACGGATGCGCGGCGTTCATGCTGAAGAAGCCGCCGCCGTTCGTGCCGATATGCTTGATCGATTCGAGGCTGGCCACGGGCCCCATCACGATCTGCTGGCGCGCGCCTTCGAGCGTGGTCGCCCACGCATCGGACGCGAGCGTCTGCGGCATGCCCTGCCACACGTACACGAGCGCCATCACGAAGCTGAGCGGCAGCAGCACGCGATAGGTCACGCGCGTGAAGTCGACCCAGTAGTTGCCGATGTCCGCCGCGCTCTTGCGGCTCAGCCCGCGGATGAAGCCGCCCGCGGCCGCGACGCCGGTCGCCGCGCTGACCACCATCAGGAACGTGATGACGGCCATCTGCGAGAAGTTCGACAGGCTGCTCTCGCCCGCGTACGCCTGCCAGTTCGTGTTCGTGATGAACGATGCGGCCGTGTTGAAGGCGAGGTCGGGGCTTTGCGACGCGCGCTGCAGCGCGTCGAACGGCAATGCGTCCTGGATGCGCAGCAGCAGGTAGCCGACCAGCATCATCCCGGCATTGCTGAGCAGCAGCACCATCCCGTAGCGCTGCCACGACATCGCTTCGTCGGGGTTCACGCCGAGCAGCGCATAGGTACGGCGTTCGACCCACGCATGGCGCGGGCTCGTAAAGGCGTGCGCGAGCCATTTCCCGACGACGGGCACCAGCGCCAGCATGATCGCGAGAACGATCGCGAATTGAATGAGATTGTTGAACATGTCGACGCTCGCTCAGATCCGGTCAAGGCCGGTGATGAAACCCGCCGTCAAGGCAAAGAACGCGAGCGTGAACAGAATGAAAAGCAGATCGCTCATGACATCCACCGATATTTTCGAATTCCTGTTGAATCGCGCCGATCAATACCGCTCGGGCTTGATCAACGCATGAAACAGATAGATAAAGAGCGCGAGCGACAACGCGCCGGTGATCCACAACATGGCTTTCCCCTTTTTCATATGCGCGGCAACGCCGCGCGATCGTCGGCATATCGGGCCTTGCCGTGCTGGCGCAGGCCCTTATGACGCCCCCATGCTCATCTGGCGAATGGGATGCGACAGTGTAGAAATCCGCGTATCAAAGCGGTGTTCAATTTCTTTACAAGGAATAAAAAAGCTGTAAAGACGAAAGCCGGCGGCAATGGCGTTTTTATAGGTTCTTTTCAGGGCCGGTTCGAGTCTATACACCGTATCGTCACCGCGATTCCTAGAATGGGCGGCATGTCCAAGACGAGATCTCCGCGGTGCGGAGCACGATGCGACCCGGGGTGCCAGCATGAAATCGACCAGAACCGAATCCGCCGCTTCACGCACGCTGCCGCCCGTTCGTTCGCGGCGCCGGCACCCTGCCGACGAGCTCGTGCTGCTGTCGATCCGCGTCGAATCGGACAACCTCGCCGTCGTGCGGCGCCTGCTGCACCAGGCGGTCGGCGCCGCGCTCAATTTCTATACGGCCGCGATCGACAACCGCACCGGGCGCGCGTGCATCGAGCTCGAAGTCGCGCGGTCGCAGGCGTCGCCGGCGATCTTGTCGATCCTCCGTCTGCTGCCGGCCGCCGAATTCGGCACGATCCGCCTGCTGCAGCACTAGCCGGCATCTGACGCGGCCGCGCGTGACACGCGTCACGCGCCCGCTCCCCTTTCATCGATTCGAACGCGCGTTTCCGGTGCGAACGCGTGCGGTTCGTCACGAGCCGCACCCGTTCGCCACCGGTGCGCGCGCCGGATCGTCGTTCCCGTCGCTACGGGCCTTTCCAGGAAGCACATTCAATGAAAAAAGCAGTCGCCGGTACCCTCTCCCTCGCGTTCCTCAGCGCGGCCGCGCATGCGCAAAGCAGCGTCACGCTCTACGGGATGCTCGATGCGGGTATCGCCTATACGAACAACCAGTCGGGTAAAAGCGCGTGGCAGCAAGGCAGCGGCCTGCTGTCGAATACAGTGTTCGGCCTGAGCGGCAACGAGGATCTCGGCGGCGGCCTGCATGCGCTGTTCCGCCTCGAAAACGGCTTCAACCTGAACAACGGCACGCAGTCCTACAAGAACACGATGTTCGGCCGCCGCGCGTACGTCGGCCTGCAGAGCGACCGGTACGGCGCACTGACGCTCGGCCGCCAATACGATGCCGTGGTCGATTATCTCGGCCCGCTCGCGATGGCGAACAACGGCGACGGCAACAACCTCGCATCGCATCCGTTCGACAACGACAACCTCGACGATTCGTTCTACATCGACAACGCGGTGAAATACACGAGCCCGACGCTCGCCGGCTGGCAGTTCGGCGGCCTGTACGGGTTCAGCAACGCGGCCGGCGGCTTCGCGAACAACCGCGCGTACAGCGCGGGCGTGTCGTATGCGAACGGGCCGGTCAGCCTCGGCGCCGCGTACCTGCAGCTCAACCGCGGCGGGCTGACGGCCGGCGGTGCGCTGTCGACCAACGACGGCCCGAACTTCCCGGCCGTGCGCCAGCGCGTGATGGGCGCGGGCGGCAGCTACGCGTTCGACCGGCTGACGGTCGGCGCGCTGTGGACGCATTCGATGTTCGATGAAACAGCCGCGTCGTCGCTGCCCGGCGCGCTGAACGCGCTGCGCTTCGACAACTTCGAGGTCAACGCGCGCTACGCGCTGACGCCGGCCGTCTCGTTCGCGGGCGCCTATACGTTCACCAACGGCCGCTACGATGACGCAACCGGCAGCCACCGGCCAAAATGGCACCAGGTGACGCTGATGGCCGACTACGCGCTGAGCAAGCGCACCGACGTGTACGCGGAAACCGTCTACCAGCACCAGTTCGGCGTGCCGTCGGGTGCGACGCTCGGGTTCGCGAACGTCACGGGGCTCGCGGCTTCGTCGACCAACACGCAGGTGGTCGGAACGGTCGGCATCCGGCATCGGTTCTGACCGCGCGCCGACCGTCAAAGGCCGGCCGCTCTGTGCAATCCCGCATGGACGCGCGCCGGCCGAACAGGGATCATTCGGGAAATCCGGGCCCGCGCGTCCGCGAAACCGGTACACTCGGCGCCGGGCGCGCGCCGGATCGGCATTCGGCGGCGGGCCGCTGCCGACTCTGGAATCGTGATCCCATGACCACACCGATCTATCAGGAAATCAAGGACTTCATCCTCGCGCGCATTCATGCCGGCGAATGGGCGGAAGGCGACCAGGTGCCGTCGGAGAACGAGCTCGCGCGCGAATTCAACGTCGCGCGGATGACCGTCAACCGCGCGCTGCGCGAGCTGACCGCCGAACAGGTGCTCACGCGCACACGCGGCTCCGGCACGTACGTCGCGTCGCCGAAGTACGAATCGACGCTCGTCGCGATCCGCAGCATCTCGGACGAAGTCGCCGCGCGCGGCCACGGCTATCGCGCGCAGGTGCTGCAGGTGGGTGCGGCCGTCGCCGATACGAAGCTCGCTGACGAACTGCAGATCGACACGGGCAGCCCGATCTTCCATTCGCGCGTGCTGCACTTCGAGAACGACACGCCGGTGCAGCTCGAGGAACGCTGGGTCAATCCGGCCTGCGCGCCCGAGTATGCGCTGCAGGACTTCACGACGACCACGCCGAACCAGTACCTGACCCGCGTCGCGCCGCTGCAGCGCGTCGAATACCGGATCGAGGCCGCGATGCCCGATACCGAAACGCGCCGCCACCTGACGATGGACGATCGCGAACCCTGCCTGCTGCTGCATCGGCGCACGTGGTCGCAGGGGATGGTCGCGTCGGTCGCGAATCTGTGGCACCCGGGCAGCCGTTACCGGTTCACCGGGCATTTCTGACGCCGATGCGCGGGCTCACCGCGCTGCGGCCCGCCCCCATCGCTCGATCGCACTGACGGCCCGCTTCAAACCGTCCTCTTGCGCGATGCGCGCGCCGAGTTCGATCGCGCGCGCTTTCGTTTCGTCCCGTTCGGCAAACGCGATGGCTCGCGCCAGCGCGGCAGCGTCCACACGCCGCCCCGCCACCGGCGCACCCGCCACGCCGAGCCGTTGCAGCCGGTTCGCCCAGAAGAACTGATCGCCCGCGAACGGTACGACGACCGACGGCATGCCGGCCCGCGCAGCCGAATGCGTGGTGCCCGATCCGCCGTGATGAATCGCCATCGATACGCGCGGGAACAGCCAGTCATGCGGCGTATCGCCGATCACGTGAACGTGCACGGGCAGCATTGATGCGTCGATGCCGCTCCAGCCCGGATAGAACAACGCTCTCCGGCCGGCGAGCGCGTGCGTCAGCGCTTCGACCATCGCGGCGCGATCGAAGCCGGCCATGCTGCCGAAACCGATGTACACGGGCCGATCGCCCGCTTCGAGAAAAGCCGAGAGTTCCGGCGGCGGTTCCCATGCCCGTGCATCGATCCGCCACTGGCCGCATGCCTGCACGTTCGACGGCCAGTCGCCAGGGCCGGACAGCAGCGCCGGCGACACGCCGTACAGCATCGGATGATCGGTCCACACCTGCTTGCGCGGCGGCAACCCGCACACGCTCGCTCGCGCCGCATTCGTCGCCTTCTTGAACGCCTGCCACAACAGCGCATTCACGAACCGGTGGCTTGCGCGGTTCAGCCAGCGCGGCAGCTTCCCCGGCGGCAGGAACGGCGACGCGAATTCCGTGGTGGGCGTGATCGGAATCATGCCGGTGCCGATCGCCGGCACGCCGCGATACTCGGCGACGGACAAGCCGACGAACGATGCGAGCCCCGACACGAGGATCGCGTCGCAGCCTTCCGACGCGTCCGAGATTTCGCGCATCCACGCCGCCGTGTTCGCATTGGCGATCGCGGCAAGCGCCTTCGACGTGTCGTTGAAACCACCGCGCCCGCGCACCGCATCCGCCAATGCGCCATCCGGTGCAATCGCACGGCGGATATCGCCGGACAACGGCGCCGACGGCACGCCGAGCGCAGCGGCCGACCCGAGCGTCGCCGCATCGGCCAGCAGCCGGACATCATGGCCGGCATCGATCAGCGCACGGCCGAGCGCCGCGAGCGGGCGCGTGTCGCCTTCGGTGCCGTAGGTGGCGATGACGAGCTTCATGCGTGACTCCTCGTGCACGGCGGCAATGGGTGGATTCAGAAAAGTGCACGTCGTATACTAATGCAACTCGTGCACTTTCAGTCAATCCCCCGCCATGACGATTCCGACCGACGATCCGGGCCGCCGCGCACGCAAGCGCATCCAGATGCTCGCGCATCTCGCCGCCACCGGTGCACGCCTGTTCGACGCGCACGGCTACGAAGCCGTCACGATGGAACAGATCGCCGCGCAGGCCGACGTCGCGAAGCGCACGCTGTACAACCACTTTGCAACGAAGGAAGCCGTGCTCGCGCACTGGCTGGAAGGTGAACTCGCACGCGATCTCGCACATCTGCAGCGCGACGTCGCGCGACGCAAGACCTTCGCGTCGCGCATCGGCTGCGTGCTCGATGCGTCGGCTGCGTGGTGCGAGCAGCATCCCGCGTACCTGCTCGCGTATTTGCGCCATCGCTTCCTGAGCATCGGCGCGGTCGAACCGGCAAGCGGTGGAGAGAACGGCAGCGATATCGCGCTCGTGTGGCAGCAACTGATCGCCGCCGGGCAGCAATCCGGCGAACTGAACGGCGCGCTGCACGCCGACCAGCTCGCGACGTGGTTCCATCACCTATATCTCGCGGCGATGCTGCGCTGGCTGACCGTGCCGGGGTTGTCGCTGAAACGCGAGTTCCAGGCGGTCGCGAAGCTGTTCGTCGAAGGCGCGGAAGCGAAACGCTGAGCGGCGCCGGTGGCCGGCGGCCGGTCACGCGCTCACCGGATCACAAGCGCCCGAGCACGACCGCGAGCAGCGAGCGTCCGAAGCGGACGACCGCCACTCCGCAAGCGACGAACGCGCGTTTCATTTTTTCCGCGCCGATTTCGCGGCCGGCGCGGCAGCGCTGCCGCCCGACGGCCATTGCGACTCGTCGAGCAACCGGTCGAACAGACGGGCCCGTTCGTCGGCCGACAGCGGGCACAGCCCGAACATCGCCGATAGCGCGAGCCCCCACGCCGCCTTCCAGCGCAGCAACGCAAGATCCGGATCGCCGGATTCGGCCGCGATGCGCTTCGCGTTCTCGGCGTCGATATCCCGCACCTGCTGCAGCGGCGCGGGATCCTCGACCAGCGCCGCCATGATCGCGAGCGCGGCCGACGGTTGCTGGTCGATCACTTCGCGCATCGTCGCGATTTGCGCGGACAGCGTCGGCTGCGCCTCGCCCGGATCGCGTGCGGCCAGATACTCGCGCTGGAATCGTTGGTAGTAGTCCTGCTGATGTTCCATCAGCGCGTTCAGCACATCGCCTTTCGTGCGGAACTGATGCATCAGCCCGCCCTTGCTGATACCGCTTTCGCGTGAAATCGCATCGAACGTGAGCTTGCCCGGGCCGTCGCGCTCGAGGATCGCGAGCGCCGCCTGGATCGCGGCAGTGCGCGTTCGCTCGGAACGCGTCGGGTTGTCCATGAACTGTCCCCGCTATGGAGTCGTGCAATGCGACCGCGCCGGACCGGCGCGATCGGATGAAGGAAGTGCGCGGAGTCTATCACAAACAAACCGCCTGGTCGGTTTACATCCGGAAATGGCGATGCTACGATCGGCTCCCGCATCGGCCCCGGCCGGATGCCGGACCGCACCGCGCGTCGCGCGGCGCGGGGCAAGCGCCGCCTGCAGCCTGGCTGTCCGGCCGATCAACCCTGCCCGACGGCTTGTCGCTCCCGATATTCATGGGATTGCTGCGCCTTAAAAACAAACCGTCTGGTTGGTTTTTTTCATAAACCCGAAGCGGCAATGCCGCCCTGTTTCACCACCCTTCGCCCGGCTCCACCGGTGCGAACCCCGACCCGGAGCGTCAGATGAACCCCTTGTTCAAGTCCAGCCACCTGCTCAACGCCGCGCTTTGCGTCGCGCTCGCCGGATGCGCCGGCGTCCAGCCCGCCCGCTACAGCGGCATCGAATCGTCGCCGTACCTGCGCAGCGATCCGCAGGACAAGTCCGGCCGCGTGCCCTACCGCTACGCGTTGCCGGCCGACTGGCACCAGTACCGGAAGCTGATCCTCGACCCGGTGGCCATCTATCGCGGCACCGACCACCAGTTCGGCGACCTGACCGACCAGGACAAGTCGACGCTCGCCACGTACATGGGCGATACGTTCGCGAAGAAGCTCGGCAAGCGCTTCGAACTGACGAGCACGCCGGAGCCCGGTACGCTGCGCGTGAAGCTGACGCTGACGGGCGCCGTGACGACGACGACGTTTGCCGGCGCATTCGCGCACTTCGATCTCGCGGGCAACGTGTACAACGGCGTGCAGGCGATTCGCGGCCGCGAAGGCGCGTTCACGGGCTCGGTCATGTATGCGGTGGAAATCCGCGATGCGGCGACGAACCGGCTGATCAACGCGTACGTGACGAAGCAGTATCCGAACGCGATGAACATCGGTGCGAGTTTCGGTGCGCTCAGCGCGGCCAGGACGGGCATCGACAAGGGCGCCGATGCACTCGTCGCGCAGTTCGACTGAAACCCGCCGGAATACGTTGGCCCATGTTGCGCAGACGCGTGCCGGCTCGCGCGCGAGCGGCGCTCTTCTGGATCGTGCCGCTCGCGGCCGCTGCGCTCTGCATCGCATGGGGCATCGCGTCGCTCGGCAGCCGAGGGCCAACGATCACGATCGTCTTCGCGAGCGCCGACGGGTTGGCGGCCGGCCGATCGACGCTGCGGCTTCGCAATGTCGAAATCGGCCGTGTCACGCGCGTTCACGTGATGCGCGGACAACCGGGCGTGACGATCGATGTGCGACTGAACGCCGACGCGCAGGCACTGGCGGCGGCGGACACTCGCTTCTGGATCGTGCGGCCGCGCCTCGGGGCCGGTGGCCTCTCCGGTCTCGATGCGGTGCTATCCGGTTCGTACATTGCGGCCGCGCTCGGCCATTCACGCGAACCGCGTACGACGTTCACCGGGCTCGATGCGCCACCGGTCACCGAAGAAGGCGGCCGCCACTACACATTGCGCGCGGCATCGCTCGGCTCGGTCGCGATCGGTTCGCCCGTCTATCACCGGCGCGCACGCGTCGGCCAGGTGACCGGCTATGCGCTCGACGCCGACGGGCACGGCGTCTCGATCGACGTGTTCGTCGCCGCACCGTTCGATCGAACCGTCGACGTCGATGCGCGCTGGTGGCAAGCCGGCGGCCTCGGCCTGCGGCTCGGTGCGGGCGGCATGAAGCTCGACACGCCGTCGATCGCTGCGCTGCTCAGCGGTGCCCTTGCATTCGCGTCGCCGCCCGGGCGCGCACCGGGCGTCGCGGCGCCGGATGGCGCACGCTTTCGCGTGGCCGATGACGAAATCGACGCGATGCGCACGCCGAACGCGCCCGCCGCGCCCGTCGTGATGCGTTTCGATCGTTCGCTGCGCGGCCTCGAGGTCGGCGCGCCGGTGGAATTTCGCGGTATCGAACTCGGCAACGTGACGGCCGTTGGTACCGAATACGACGCAGCACGCGGCGACGTCACGATGCGCGTGACGATGGCGCTCTACCCCGATCGCCTCGGGCAGCGCTACCGCGACGTGCTCGGCAACGGCGCCAGCGAAGCCGGCAAGGCGCTGCTGCGCACGCTCGTCGCGCGCGGTTTGCGCGGCCAGTTGCGCGTCGGCAACCCGATCGCGAACCGCTCGTATGTCGCACTCGACATGTTTCCGCATGCACCGCCCGCTTCGGTCGACACGAATCGCGAGCCGATCGCGTTGCCGACCGTGCCCGGCACGCTCGACGTGCTGCGCGTCCAGATGACCGATATCGCCGGCACGCTTTCCCGGTTGCCGCTCGATCGCATCGGCACGGATCTGAACGCAGCGCTCGCGAATACCGATGCGCTGTTCAGGCAACTCGATACCGAACTCGCACCGCATGCACGCATCGCGCTGAGCACCGCGCGGCAATCATTCACGGCCGCGCAGGCGATGCTCGTGCAACAAGGTGCCAATACATCGAACGTGCGCCGCACGTTGACGCAATTCGCGCGAACGTCGAGCGCGCTGCGCGCGTTGGCCGACGATCTGGAGCAGCATCCGGACGGGTGGATGCCGAATGCATCGCGCGCCACGGAGCCGGCCGATGCAGCGCATCCTGCAAATATGCCGCAATGAACGCGTCGTTCGGCGCAGATGCATTTTTACGACGAACGCACGCATCGCATGCCAAATTTCCCGTGCAGCAGTATGCTGATGTCGTACGGCCGCGCACGACGCTTCGGGTAATCCCTTCGTTTGCACGTTGTCGCGCTGCCGTCGCGACCGCAATCATGCGTTGCAAGGAGGGATTCGTGATGGCAACCACGCATCAGCATTTCCACCTCGAACTACGGCACGCCACCGCGCCGACCTATTTCATCAGCTACCTGTTTCCCGCCTTGCTGTTCGTTTACGAACTGCTGCGCGTCGGCCAATGGATCCGCGATCACGGGATGCAATTCGCCGCGTTCAAGCAGATGGGTTACGAGTATCTGCTGATGCTGCTGTTCGTCGGGCTGCAGATCGTCGTCGAGGCGATCTTCCTGCTCGGCGCCGCGATGCGCAAGGATCATCGCGATTTCGAGCACCGGCTGCCGAACGTGGTCCTCGGTATCGGCTGCTCGATCGCGCTGCTCGCGATCGACCTCGCGATCCAGCTCGCGTTCTGATGGCCGGCGGGCGCATGCCCGCCGGTGGCAGCAGCGCTCAGGCGAGCGCGTCGCGCAGGAACGTCGTCACGGCGGCCAGCACGTCGTCGGTTCGCTCGCGGTGCGGCATGTGCCCGCACCGGCCGAGCAACAGATACGACGACGGCCCCGCGACGCGCGCGGCGATCCGCTTCGGATGCACGTCGGATCCATATTCGTCGTCTTCGCCGTGAATCGCGAGCGTCGCGCATTGCACGCGCGGCAATTCGTCGTCGAGATTCCAGTTGCGAAAAGCCGGCGACAGCCACGTGTCGACCCACGCGCGCAACACCCATTCGGCCTTGTCGCCGTGATAGCGCGCGAGCCGGTCGAGCTGGCCCGGTTCGTCGAACTGCTGCCCCGCGTCGCGAATGCCGGCCAGCGTGCGATCCTCGACGAACGCCTGCGCGGCGATCGTCACGAGCGCGCGGCAACGCTGCGGATGCGCGGCCGCACACCCGACCGCCATCCCGCCGCCGACGCTGTGCCCGAGCGCGACGAACGCGTCGACGCCCAGTTGTTCGAGCAGTGCCGCGAATGCATGATCGGCCTCGTCGCGCACGAACGTCGTGCCGAGTTGCCCCGGATGACGATCGGAGCGACCGAAGCCGAGGCGATCGTAGGCGATCACGTCGCGCTGCGTGGCGCTCGCAAGCTGCGCGGGGAAATCGCGCCACAGGTCGACGCAGCCGAGCGAATCGTGCAGCAGCACGATCGGTGCGGCCGGCCCAGGTGCGGCCGGCTCCCGTGCGTGCTGCGTCGACGCCCCCGCCGCCTGTTGCGCCGGATCAGCGCGCCAGCGTTTCGCAAAGAGACGCCCTTGCGGCGTCTCGACGGTTGTCTCCTCGATCGGGATATCGGTCATGTGTGTGTCGTCTGCATGAAAGCGGCCGCCCGTCGGCGGCCGTATCGGATCCTGCGATGGTGGCCCGCGCCAGCACATAGCGTCAAGCAAGCCCCCACTGCCCGCGCGTTCATTCGGGCTGCGGCGGCAGATACTCCATCTGCGCCTCGTCGTACAGCCGGTAGATCAGCGCCTGCATCGCGCGGAGGTCCTCCGATTCGTCGAGCATCCGCATGCTCATGATGATCGGCGACACGAGGTTCGGATCGTCGAGCGGCTTGTAGCTGATGTCGTCGCGCTTCAGCCCGTACACGCTGTGCGGCACGACCGACACGCCCTCGCCCATCGCGACGAGGCCGAGCGCGATCTGCAGTTCGCGCGTCTCGTAGATCTTGCGCGGCTGCAACGCGCGGTCGTGAAAGGCCGCGAGCACCTGGTCCGCATAGCTCGGGCGCGGCGCCTTCGGAAAGATGATCAGCGTGTCGTTGACGAGATCGTGCAGCGACAGCACGGGCTTCGCGCTGTCGAGCGGATGGCCGACCGGCAGCGCGACGATCATCCGCTCCTCGCGCAGCACGACGCGCCGCACGCTCGGATCCTCGTGACGGATGCGCCCGAACCCGACGTCGATGCGCCCTTCCTTCAGCGCCTTGATCTGGTCCATCGTCGACATCTCGTGCAGGCTCAGCTCGACGGCCGGGTATTCGCTGCGAAAGCGCCGGATGATCTTCGGCAGCATCCCGTACAGCGTCGAGCCGACGAAGCCGACCGACATGCTGCGCTCGATCTTGCCGACCCGCTTCGTCATCGATTCGAGCTCGGTCGTCTGCGCGAGCAGCTGCACCGCGTGCGAATAGAAGAAGCGCCCCGCGTCGGTCAGCTTCAGCGGCCGCGCATTGCGCTCGAACAGCGGCACGCCGAGCGCCTCCTCGAGCTGCTGGATCTGCCGGCTCAGCGGCGGCTGCGCGATATGCAGCCGTTCGGCCGCGCGCGTGAAATTCCGCTCTTCGGCAACCGCGACGAAGTAGCGGAGGTGTCTCAACTCCATGTTCGATGCCTCCCGGACAGCGATCCGGCGGTCAATCTCGACCGGATGATGCCATCACGATACCGCAGGCGGCGCCAACCGCCACGCGCGCGGCCCCGCGCCGCCCAATGCAAAACGGGAAGCCCGCGAGCTTCCCGTTGTTTCATCGACGCCGCGGAGTGGCGGCGTCACGACCCTCTCTCACACCTCGGTCGCGTAGAGCGCGTCGCGCTGCGCGTCGCTCAGCGAGTCGAGCGGCACGTCCGGCAGTTTGTAGCAGATCATCGTGCCGTACAGCTCCGCGAGGCAATTGCTGCCGGCGTCGAGCGCGTAGCCGTCCTCGCCGTCCGGCGCCGGCGGGTACACTTCGCGCCACGCGTTGATCGCGGCTTCGAGTCGCACGATGGAAACGGGTCCGGCCTTCCGCTCGGCGGGTGATGCGCTCATGGATTCCTCTGGGTTGCGCGCTCCGCGA
>NZ_JAAGPB010000020.1:0-49382 GCF_017104585.1 Burkholderia sp. Ac-20392 | reverse complement strand
ACGCTGCACGTCCACATGCCCGCGCAGCGTCGTCACGATTTCGCGCACGACGGCGAGCCCCATGCCGATCCCGTCCACATGCAGCCCGACCGCGTCGTTCGCGCGATAGAACGGCTCGAAGATCTTCGACAGGTGTGGCTTCGCGATGCCGGCGCCCGTGTCGCGCACGGCGATTTTCAATTGCTGGCCGGCCGGTGCGTCGGCGAGCGTGATCGACACGTCGATCGATCCGCCGACCGTGTACTTGACCGAGTTCTCGATCAGGTTCGACAGCACCTGGCGCAGCAGCTTGCGATCGGAACGGATCTGGAGGTCGTGCGGCTCGACCTGCTGCGCGATCGCGATCCGCTTGGCCGCGATCCTCTCGCGCAGCGGGTCGAGCACCTCGGCCAGCAGCGACGCCATGCCGACGGTTTCCCGTTCGGCGAGGCGCTTCGTCGAGCGCAGCTTGATGTAGTCGGTCAGGTCCTTGACGAGCGCCTCGAGCGACAACGCGGAATTCTGCAGCCGCCGGATCGTCTTCAGGTTCGCATCCGACTGCGGGCGCGCGAGCAGGATCTCGACCGATCCGCAGATCGCCTGCAGCGGCGTGCGCAACTCGTGGCTGACCATCCCGAGGAACGCGTTCTTCGCCTCGATCATTTCGAACGCGCGGTCGGACGCCTTGCGTTCGGCGTCGAGCGCCGCGTCCTGCCGTTCGAGCAGGTCGTCACGCGTGCGCATCGTATAGAACAGCAGCAGGAACAGCGCACACAGGATCACGCCGAGCACGATGCCGAGGATCAGGATCGCGCGCTGCTTTTCCTTCAGCTGATGGAACGTGAAGTCGCGCTGCGCCATCTCGATCGCGCGGAAATAGTTCGCGAGGCCGTTGACCTTCGGCCAGTACGCGTTGACCTCGTCGATGACCTGCTGCGCGCTTTTCGGTGAGTCGCGCAGCAACGGCACGTTGCGCTTCAGGCGCGTCATGAATTCGCCGAGCGCGTCGATCTCGTTGCGCGCGCGCGGGATGCGCAGCCAGTATTGGGACACTTCCGACGGCCGCTGCAGAAAGCCGAACGACACCGACAGGCTGTCGAGCTGCATCTGCACGTGATCGAAGTCGTCGTCCTGGTGCGTCGCGTAGAGGATCAGCTGCCGGTCGAACCGCGTATAGACGTTCCGGTATTGCGCGGCGGTCCAGAACACGCCTTCGCGCGGCCCTTCGAGCACGCCCTCGTTGACCGAGGTGGCGAGCAGGTCCCACAGCAGGAACGCCCACGCGGCGAACCCCATGATCCACAGCGAGCCGAGGACCAGGATGATTTTTCTATTTTTCCATCGCCCGCGTTTCATTTCACCGTCAGGCCGATGATCTGCCACGCGAACTTGGCTTCGCCGAGCGGCGTCTTCAGTTCATCGGGATACTGGTCGCGCGGGTACATGATCCACAGCGGGCCGTAGTTGTCGTTGCCGAGCACCTTGCCGTTCATCGTCCGCGCGAGGATCACGCCGTAGCGATCGGCGTCGGACACGGGAATCGTGAACGTGTACTCGTCGATGCAGCGGAACTCGATCTGCGTGCCGTGCGCGCCGACGGTCTTCAGGATGTCGGACAGGCGTGGGCCTGTGAAGGTCGCCTTCGGCGTCCAGCTCGTCGACGTGACGATCGTGTGCTGCGGCAGCGCCATCAGCGCCTGCTCGGAAAACACGTACGCCTTATTGCCTTGCTGGTTGTGCTTGTCGATCTTGCCGTCGACGGTGAACGTGAACGACGAAGCGGCCCAGGTCGCGGCAGCCATGCCGAGCAGGCAGGCCGTCAGCAGGCTCTTGGTCCAGATGGTCGAAATTCGCATGTCTTGCCCTCGGTCGTGCAGTGGTGATTTGTCGTTGTGGTCTCAGTTCGCGGCGGCCGTGGCCGGCAGCGTGATCTTCAGTTCGCGCGCCACTTCGGCGAACAGGATCGGCAGGCGCACCGGCTTTTCCTCGCAGCGCGCGTTGTAGTGCGACACGATGTGCGCGATTTCGTCTTCGCTGGCTTCGCCGGTCGAGATCTTGCCGGTCAGCAGGAAGATCGGTGCGCCGCTGTTCTCGCTCGAGCGGATGCCCCGCACGAGTTCGGCGGCGGTCTGGTCGCCGAGCATCCAGTCGAGGATGTAGCCGTCGAAATCCTCGACCTCCAGTGCCTTGCGGAACGCCGCGCCGTCGAAGTACGGAATCGCGTTCACGCCTTTCTCGATGAAATATTCACACACCGTTTCGGCGACGTCCTGCGAATCGTCGACCACGGCGATCCGCGCCGCATACACGTTCGGTTGGGTCGAGCGCAGCTCGATGACGTCGACCGGATACGTGCGGCCCTCGCGCGCGTGCTGACGCTCGGTGATGAGCCATTCGCCCTGCCACTGCAGCGCGACGAAATCCGTTTCGATCTGGCTGCTGGCCTTGGTCGAGATCGCGGCGCGGCAGCGGAAGCGCCGCGACTCGATCACGAGCGTCGCGTCGATCATCTCGGCGGCGGCCGGCTGCGTGCCCTTGTCGTCGAGCAGGATCGCGGGCGGCACGCCGAAGTGCGTCGCGATGTCCTGCAATTGCGACAGGTTCCACGGGATCAGGCCTTTCATCTTGCGCGTGACGACCGAGAAGCTCAGGCCGAGCACGTTCGCGATCGTCGTGTTGTGACTTCGCGGCGGAATACCGTTCCGGTTCAGTAGGTCGCGCACCTTGTTGGCGGTGATCAGATCGACGTTGGCCTGCTCGGTGGTGGACATCTCGATGGGGTCTCCAGGGGTTTTTGGCGAGGGTGAGCATATCAAAACTGACGTGTCACGCAAACTTCGAAAAAGCGAATGACCTTGACATGCCATTTTTCTTCATTATTATTGCTCACCACGTCACTATTGTTTGTCGCGTCATGTTTGGAGGTCATCGACGACAACAGTCGATACAGCGAAAAGCGACAACAATGAAACAGTGACGGAACGATTCGAAGAGAGAACCTGAGAGAGCCTTGGAGTGCGTGTCGGCGTCGGCGGATTGTATCCGTTGCGCCGCGCGCCACCGGGTGCGAGCTCGCGGGGGTGGGATAGCTCGAAGAATTGCGGCGCCAATAAAACTTGAGGAAGGTAACAATGTACCGCCGTTTACTCGCACCGGGGCTGCTGTTGCTATTGGCCGCGTGCGCGCAGGATCCGTCCATCACCAGCAACACGGTGCGGATCTGCGACGACACAGGTTGTTCCGACCGTCCTAAAGATCAGGTGTCCTATCAAAAAAGGGACGATTCGGAAGACCAGGAAAGCCCGCGCATCGCTGCGCTGAAGCAGACCGCGAAGACCCAGCCGAAGGCCGCCTACGACCTCGGCCTGCGTTATTTCCGCGGCGACGGCGTGCGCCAGGACAGCTACCAGGCACTCAAGTGGATGCGCGAGGCCGCCGAGCGAGGCGACCTGCAGGCGCAGAAGGCGCTCGGCAGTTTCTACCTGTTCGGCCTCGAGGAAATGGGTTCCGACGCGCGCGAAGCGGAAAAGTGGCTGTCGATCGCGGCCGGCCGTGGCGACAAGGAGTCGAAGAAGCTGCTCGACCTGGCGCGCAAGGCGAAGAAAGAAGACGAAGAAGACTGGAAATGGCGCACGGAATGGCGTGACCGCTATTACGGCTACTGGTACTCGGGCTATCCGTACTACGGCGTCTGGCAGCAGACGTACTGGTACTACTGACCGGGCCTGAAGCAACGGGGGCAGCAGCGGGGAGACCACCATCGCGCGCCAGCCGGGGGGCTTATCGAAGTTCGCACGAACACATAAGCCGAACAACGACTCTAATCGATCGACAACGACATGAAGACCATCCTTTCCCAACGTCTCACTCAAGGTGCGCTGGTGGCAGCGCTTTGCGCGTCCGTCACGGGCTGCGGCGGCGTGGTGACGCCCGGCGGCCAGAACGCGGGCGTGACCGGTGCCGCTGCGGGCGGCACGAGCGCCGGCGCCGATTCGGGGCTGCAACGCTGCGCATCGCCGCTCGGCACGATCGCCGTCGATGACGGCCGCAACGCCGACTGGTGGGGCCCGTTCGGCAGCGCGACCAAGATGACGACGATCGACCCGCTGCTGCGCCTGGCCGTGCAACAGTCGAACTGCTTCGTGATCACGTCGATCGGCAACCAGAAGAGCGATGCGCGCCTGTCGCGCATCACGCAGCTGCAGCGCAACTCGGGCGAATACCGCGCGGGCTCGAAGCAGCAGAAGGGCCAGCGTGTCGCGGCCGATTACTACATGGAACCGCAGATCGTCATCAACGATTCGCCGATCGGCGGTATCGGCAGCATGATCGGCGGGCTGATCGGCAACGGCGCGGTCGCGGCGGTGGCCGGCCACCTGCAGACGAAGGCGTCGGTCGTCACGCTGACGCTGTTCGACGTGCGCTCGGCCGTGCAGATCGCGGCGTCGGAAGGCAGCTCGACGGCGACCAACTACGGTGCGGCGCTGGGCGGCTTCGGCGGCGGCGTCGGCGGCGCGCTCGCCGGCTTCTCGACGACGCCGGAAGGCAAGGCAACGGTCGTCGCGTTCATCGACGCGTACAACAAGATGGTCGTTGCACTGCGCAGCTACAAGGCGCAGGACGTCAAGGGCGGCCTCGGCCGCGGTGGCCAGCTCCAGGTCAACTGACGTTCCCGGGCCGGCGGTGCGCCGCCGGCCGGTTCCTGATTCGTGATTCGTGACTGTCCGTGCGCGCGGCGTGATCCGCGCGTACCGGCTTCGTTCGTCCTTTTTGCATTGAGGTGATCCCGATGAAAGCCGTTGCCCTGATCGCATTGACCTGTCTGGCGCTGACCGCTTGCGGCGGCGACGATTCCTCGCCCGCGGCGTCCGGTGGATCGGGCACGAGCAACAACGGCGGCACCGGTGGGACCGGCGGCACGGGGTCGGGCGGCACGGGAAGCGGCGGCAGTGGCGGCTCGGGCGGTTCCGGTGGCTCGGGCGGCGGCACGCTGACGTGGCGTTACGAGGCGCAGCCTGTCTCGGCCGACAAGGCGAGCTTCCTGACGCTGGTCAACAGCGAAGGCGCGAAGGGCTATCGTTATCTGGGCGACTACTACTACAGCTCGAGCAACGGCGGGACGCAATCGATCTTCGTGAACGACGGCACCGCGCAGACCTACACGTACCAGCTGCAGACGGCGCCGGCCGACATGACGTCCTTCGTCAACACGGCCAATGCGCAAGGGGCGAGCGGCTACCGCTACGAAGGGCCGCTCACGTACGGCGATCTCTACCGCAAGGATGGCGGCTCGTCGGCCACCTACACGTACACGACGACGGGCCTGCCGGCCGATGCCAATGCGTTCCTCACGCAGGCGAACGGCCAGGGCCAGTCGGGCTACTGGTTCCTGGGGCCGATCGCGGTGGCGTCGGTGCAGGCGAACATCTACATGAAGAACAACGCGTCGAGCGCGACCTATACGTACGACGCGCTGGCGCCGACGTCGACCGTCAACGACTTCATTGCGCAGGCCAACAGCGAAGGGGCGAAGGGCTATCGCGCGAAGGGCGCGATGGCGTTCGGCATGGCGATCTCGTGGGTCTATGTGAAGGACCAGACGCAGTCGCCGACCTTCACGTACCAGTCTGCCGCGATCCAGTCGACCGGCGCGAGCTTCGTCCAGCAGTCGAACACGTTCGGCGGGCAGGGCAGCGCGTATCTGAGCGACATCGCGCTCGGCACCACGCCGCCGCTCGCGATGGCATCGTTCTATTTCACGCCGAAGAACTGCACGGGCTTCCTGTGCACGACGCTGAATCCGCTCACGCAGAACTGAGCGAGCATGGCGGCTGCATCGCGCGGCCGCTTTTCTGTTTTTTCCGAAGCGGGGTGGACGCCGACAGGACGGTATCCACCCCGCTTGCCTTTGCTCGCCCCCGATCGGGCCAGCGCCCGTAACGTTCTGACCCCTGCAGGCCGGATCGGCGCGCAAATATCGTTCAAGTTCAAATCTGCGTTCAAATCATATTGGACATGTACTAAACCGTTCATTCCGGACTGATTTTAGGCAGGCCGTTTGGCATGATCGTGGCATTCCAATCTTCCTGGGCCACCTTCCTGCACGATGCCGGAGCCGGATGCATATGCACGCCGGCGTCCGGCATCGTCGCATCGCGACATGCCTTACAGCCCGCTCCAATCGATCCGCCGTTATCAGAACATCTCGGTGTTCGGCGGCGGGATCGTCGTCACGATCCTGATCCTGATCGCCTGTGCGCTCGGGATGGGTTCGATCGTGTATGGCTATCTCGACGGCGAGCGGCACAATTTCCTGACGGGCATGGTGCAGACGCTCAACGAGATCAAGGTGAGCGAGACGTCGTTCCGCAACGGCGTGACCAATGCACAGCTGATCTGGCGGGAAACCGCGCCGGCACCCGACGGCGTGGTCGACGCGTTTTACGAAGGCGGGGAGCGGGCCGCGATCAAGCCCTATCCGTCCGTCGTGTTCGGTGTGTCGAAACAGCCCGCCGACCGAACCGAGGTGGCCAGCTACCTGTCGCTGTCGGTGCTGCTGGCGCGCATCTGCGCGGCGAGCTCGATCAATCGCGGGCAGACGCTCGTCGGCTATCACTACAGCACGCGCACCAGCCTGCTCGGGCTCGTGCCGGATTCGGGCGCCGGCGGCGGCGTGCTCGAGACGCCGGAGAGCCGCGCGCGCGTGATGGAGGCACTGCGGATCGATTTCGGTGCCGGCCCGACGCAGGTGGCCGGGTCCATCGGTCGCCCGCACGTGCGCTGGCTGCCGCCATTCAACGATCCGATCTCGGGTGCCGCACGCATCCGGCTGGCTGCGCAGGCGCAGGTCGACGGCGAGCCGTTCGCGGTGCTTGTCACCGAATATGCGCCCGAGCACCTGCTGTCGTGGCAGCCCGAGCATCCGGTCGACGGCGCGTTCTTCATTACGACAGGCGACAACCGTCTCGTCGCGGCGAGCCCCGGCGTGGCCGGCGACGAAGCCCGCATCGGCCGCCTGCTGGCGCTCGATCCATCGCGCGACAACACGAAGCCCGAGCAGGCCACATTCCGTGACGGCTTCGTGATCTTCCACGGCACCCTCGATGCAACGGGCTGGATGCTTGCGTATGCGTTGCCGTGGGCGGACGTCGTCGCGAACGTCGCGTGGCGTGCGAGCCTGCTGCTCGGCGCGTCGCTGCTCACCATCGCGATCATGTGGATCCTGCTCGTGCGCTTCCATCGGCGGGTGTTCGCGTCCGTCTATGCACGCTCGCAGCGCGTGTTCGACAGCGAAGCACTGTGCCGCAGCGTGATCGAGACGGCGCCGATCGGCCTCGGCCTGATCTCGCGCGCCGATGGCCACTTCATGCTCGTCAGCCCTGCGCTGGCCGAGATGCTCGCGCGGCTCGGCAGCGACTATCGCGCACTGTCCGCACAGGCAGTGGCGCGCTACGACGCGTTCATCGCAGGCGGCGCGGCCGGCGGTTCGCTGCAGACCGATTTCGTGCTGGCCGATGCGGATGCAGGTGCGACGCCGCTGCATCTGGAGGTGAGCGCGTGCGGCGCGCGTTACCAGGAGATCGACGTGCTGATCGTCGCGGTCGCTGACGTCACCGCACGACGGCAACTCGTTCAGCAGCTCGAGGAAGCGGTGCGCGCGGCCGATTCGGCGAACGCGGCGAAGTCGTCGTTCCTCGCGGCGATCACGCACGAGATCCGCACGCCGCTCAACGTGATCCTCGGCAATCTCGAACTGCTCGCCCGTTCCGCGCTGGATGCGTCACAGCACGGCCGCGTGCAGACGCTGCGCACGGCAGCGTCGGGCCTGCTCACGCTCGTCAGCGACATTCTCGATTTCTCGAAGATCGAAGCCGGTGCGATGACGGTCGAAGCGATCGAGTTCGACGTGATCGGCGTGATCGAGCGCACGCTCGGCGCGTTCGCGCCGGTCGCGAAGGCGAAGGCGCTGTCACTGTTCTGCGAAGTCGACGCGAGCGACACACAGCAGATGCGCGGTGATCCGACCCGGCTCGGGCAAGTGCTCGGCAACCTGCTGAGCAACGCGATCAAGTTCACCGCCAGCGGGCACGTGCTGGTGCGCGTGTCGGTCGCGTCGGCCGGATGCGGCGGCGCCGAGCTGTCGATCGCGGTCGAGGACACCGGCATCGGCATCGCGGGCGCCGATCGGCACAAGCTGTTCAAGGCGTTCTCGCAGGTCGATGCGTCGATCACGCGCCGCTACGGGGGCACCGGGCTCGGGCTCGCGCTGTGCGATCGCCTCGCGGCCGCGATGAGCGGACGGATCGACGTGGCGAGCGTGCCGGGCACCGGCAGTCGCTTCACGTTGACGCTGCCGCTCGGGATGGCGGTCGTGCCGCTCGATGCGCATCCCGCGCGCGGCGCACGCGTGCCGCTGATCGTCGTCGCCCGTACGGAATGGCAGCGCTTCGCGTTATCGCATCTGCGTGCATGGGGCTTCGACGTCGACGCGTACGAACGTCCGGCGCGGATTCCGGCCGACCGTCGTGCGCGGGCCGCCGCGATCGTCCTGCTCGGCGATTCGGATGCGTGGTCGCGCGCGGAGCTCGACAGCCTGGGCGGTGGCTGCCCTGTCGTGCTCGCCACGCCGGACGGCCCGCCGCAAGCGTATCGGGCGGGCAGGACGATACGCGTGTCGAGTTATGCACTGGGTGGCTTGAAGGCTTCGCTCGTGCAGGCGCTGGCCGACACCGGCGGCCCTGCCGTGCAACGGCTGACTGGCACGCCCGCGGAAGCCGTTCGTCCGGACGCGAGGCGCGTGGTGCTCGCCGGCCTCGATTCCGTCGGCAGCACGTTGTTGCGGGAGCAGCTTCACGTGCTGGATTGCGAGGTCCAAGCGGCGGGGTCGGCCGAAGCGGCGCTCGGCCTGATGGCCAGCGGCGCGTGGCACGTGCTGCTGGTGGATGCCGGTTTGCCGGACATGTCGGTCAGCACGCTGGCAAACGCCGTGCACGCGCTCGGCGTGGATTGCGACGTGATGGTCGTGACGTCGCATGTCGCGCCGGATGACGGGCAGCGCTATGCCGACGCGGGAATCGGCTGTGTGCTCACCAAACCGGTGACGCTCGCGCACCTGCGCGGCGCGCTGGCAGGCCTTGGCCGGCGCCGCGGCGTGCCGGAGCGCGGAGAAGGAATACAAAAACAGGACATCGCGCATTTCGCGCATGGCGACATGGCATGAATGAGGATCGTGTGTCGCGGCCGATGATGCCGGGGGCAAAAAAACGGAAGGCAGCGCGCCGCATCGGCAGGAGCGGCGCAGATCAATCAGGAGAAAAGAGGGGAAGACCGTGCGCTATATGGTGAAAGTCTTCGCAATGCTGCTCGATTTCGCCACGCTTCCCGAGAAGTCCAGAAAGGATTTTCTCGGCAAGATGAACGAATTCATGATCATGTCGCCGATGCAGAAGCGGCGCGCGATCACGGAGTGGAAGCAGGTGCTGGAGGAGCGGGGCGAGTCGGATGAGGGGATGCGCAGATAGTCACGGCGGGTAGAACGCACGGTGCGCAATGATTGAGCGACGGGTGCGCCTCCGGGCAGGCGGTCACGACGGCACTGCGGCAGGCCGGGCGGTGCGGTGCTCCTCACCGGGAGGCGGCGGCGTGCGTCATCGTCCGCTTTGCCCACGCGCGTGGTGCCTGTACGCAAGCGCATGCCAATCGTCAGCGCCCGGGCGCGTGCACCCGGTATCCGAACGCAGGTCGGGTCGCGGGGTGGCGCGGAACACAGCCCGCCTCTGCCGGTCAGCCAATGCTTACGGTCTTGCCAGTGTTTTATCTTAAAATCGAGGCGCGCTAGCATTCTCCGATGTATCGAAGCGACGGTCGACTCGACGGCCCGTCCGCTGGATGGAACGGAATCGCGGCCCGCATTGGCGGCCGCCGACGGATGCGCGATCGAAAGCCTCGGGGAGAACAGGGACCATGGATGAATTCTTTGTGCGTGTGATGGTGGCGGACGACCACCCATCATCCGCGATGGGCATGTCGCAGGCGCTCGCGGAGAGCAGCACGATCCGGCTCGTCGGCTCCGTGTCCAATTCGACCGATCTCGTGGCGGCACTCGACGAGAAGCCGAGCGACGTGCTGGTGGTCGACTACGTGATGCCCGGCGGCAAGTTCGGCGACGGGCTCGTGCTGCTGTCGTTCCTGCAGCGCCGCTATCCGGCGCTGAAGCTCGTGACGATCACGATGATCGACAACCCCAGCGTGCTGCATGCGATCCGCAAGCAGGGCGTCGGCTGCATCCTGAGCAAGTCGGATGCGATTTCCCATCTCGTCGGTGCGGTGCATGCAGCGTACGTCGGTGCGAACTACCTGTCGCCGCACATCAAGCAATTGCTGGAATCGACGGGCACGTCGGATACGGCCCGCCCGCTGACGACGCGCGAGATCGAAGTGGTCCGTCTGTTCGGCGCCGGCTATACGGTGGGCGAGATCGCCACGCAGCTCCATCGCAGCAAACAGACGATCAGCTCGCAGAAAACGAGCGCAATGAAGAAGCTCGGCATCGTGCGCGATGCCGATCTGATCCGCTATGCGAGCGACGGCAACCTGCCTGACGCATCCGCGCCCGATGCGCCAGTCGCTGGCGAATAGCCGGCACGCCGAACGTGGCCCTGCCGGAGGCATCGACCATCGCGTTGCGCGACGATGGGCGATCCGGCCGAGCAGCATGGCGGACGCGCGTACCGAACCTGACTTTTCCGTCCTGCGCCGCCGATAACGATCCATGCCCGCAAAACTGAAAAAACTCGCGTCGCACGCGGCCACGGCCGCGACTGGCCACAAGGCGTTCGATCCGTACCGGGTCCGGCGTCAGCAGCAGTTCCTGCTGTACGGTGGCGGCGCGGCGGTCACGTTGTTCATGCTTGTCTGTGCGGCGCTCGTCATGCGGCTCGACGTGCAGGATTATTACTCGCGGGCCCGTTCGACGTTTCTGCAGCGCGAAACCGTGTTTTACGCGACGCAGCGGACTGCGGACCGGCTATTGCTGGATCTCGGGAACCGGTTGGAACAGGCCTGGAACCGGAACGCGCAACCGTCGCCGGAAGTGTTCCGGGCATTTTCGGCGGAGCAGGGCCGGCTGCCGGTGCGGACCGAGGGCGGACGGCAGCCGATCCTTTTGCTGGCCGGGGTCGGTGCGGACCATTCCGCCGAATCATATACACGGTATCTCGGCACCGTGCTCGGGCTGGTCGGCACGTATGCGCGATATCGGCCCCAGCCGGCCGGTACCGAACCCTTCGGCGGCTATCTGATCGGGCTCGACGCTCCGTTCCTTGCCGTGCTGGGCGAAGGGCTCGTGGCGCGCACACGTGCGCTGCCGCCCGATACCGACGTGAAGGCGCTGATTGCCGCGCTGATGCCCACCGGTGCGGCGAAGCAGAAGGCCGACATGCAGGACGTCACGTTCATGCTCGATCGCCGCTTCGATCCGGTCGTCGGGCGCTCGCTCGTGCGATTCGCCCGGCGGCTCGACGACGCGGCCGGGCGGCCGTTCGGCTGGATCGTGTTCAACGGCACGTTCAAACTCAGCGACGTCATGTCGCCGGACTCGGACGACGAGGAAATCGCCGTCGTCGACGCGCGCCGGAATATCGTGTTCGGGCGCCTGCGCGATCCGGCGATGATCGGGCACGCGCTGGCCGGCGCGCGCGATCCGATCGGCGAGCACGTGATCGTGCGCCGGATCGGCACGCGGTTCGTCGTCAGCGACCGACTGCCCAATTCGAGCCTCGTCATGCTGACGACCTTCTCGTGGCGCAGCGTGGCGCAAGCGACGTGGGTTCGCGTAAGCGTGACGCTCGGCATTGCGCTGTTCGGTATTGCGCTGCTCTGGTTCACGATCGTCCTGTTCGACCGGCGCGCCCTGCTGCCGGCGAACCGGCGCGCGATCCGCCTGATCGAAAGCGAGGCGTTCAACCGGACACTGATCCGCCATGCGCCCGCCGGGCTGCTGCTGCTGTCGGTGGCCGACGGCGACACGGTCGTGCGCAACGAAGCCGTGCTTGCCTACGACAGCGACACAACGGGGCTGCCGCTCGGCAAGCGCATCTGGCAAGCCTATCGGGAGCGCGACGACGGTGCGGGCGACCGGCACCGCGTCGTGCAGCACGAGTTCGCCGTCGAGCGGGCGGGACGCGATACGGTCTATCTTGCCGTTCATGTCGTCAGAACCAAGTTTCGCGGTGTCGACGTGCTGCTTTGCACGCTGACCGACGTCACGACCCGCAAGCTGACGGAAGACAAGCTGAGGGAAGCGCGCATCGCGGCGGATGACGCCAACAAGGCGAAGTCGACGTTTCTCGCCACGATGAGTCACGAGATCCGCACGCCGCTCAACGCGATCGTCGGCAACCTGGAACTGATGGAGCGGGCCGATCTGCCGGCGGCCGAGCAGCGCCGCCTGAAGACGATCGTCTCGTCGTCGGATGCGCTGCTGCGCGTGATCAACGACGTGCTCGACCTGTCGAAGGCGGAATCGAACCAGATGGCGCTGGAGCACATTCCGTTCGATCTTCGGCGCGTGTTGCAGGACGTCGCGGCGATCTTCCGGCCGCTCGCCGAAGCGAAGGGGCTGGCGCTCGAATGCCGCGTCGCACCGGAACTGGCCCGCGGCTATACCGGCGATCCGACGCGCTTGCGCCAGCTCGTGTCGAACCTCGTCGGCAATGCGATCAAGTTTACGGAACGCGGCGGCATCGCGATCGATGCTCGGCTTGCGGGCGATAACGTCGGAGCGGGCGACGTCGAAATCGCGGTACGCGATACGGGTGTCGGTATTCCCGAGGAGGCGTTACCGACGCTGTTCGACGTCTACATGCAGGCCGACGCATCGATCTATCGCCGATTCGGCGGCACCGGGCTGGGATTGCCGCTGTGTCGCCGCATCGCGCGACTGATGCAGGGCGAACTGACGGTAGAGAGCCGCGTGGGTGAAGGCTCGACGTTCGTGGCCAGATTGCCGCTGCCCGACGCGCCCGCCGGCTGGCGTGGCACCGAGCCGGAGCCGGATGCGGCGCTCGTCGCGCAAACGCCGGACCGACGCGACGACGTGCAGCCGCTGCGCGTGCTGGTGGCCGAGGATCACCCGGCCAGCCGTGCGCTGCTGCGGGATCAGCTCGACGCACTCGGTCACGACGCGACGATCGTCGAGAACGGTGTCGAAGCGATGCGTGCGTACTTCGTGCATCCGTTCGATGTCGTGCTGACCGATCTGAGCATGCCGCAGCTCGACGGCTTCGCACTGGCGAACTTCCTGCGCGAGCAGGGCGCAAAAGTGCCGGTGATCACGATGACCGCGCACGCGACTGACGACGATCGTCGCCGCTGTGCACAGGTCGGTGCAGTCGAGGTGGTGCTCAAGCCATTGTCGATTGATGTGCTCGATGCGGTGTTGCGACGGCATGGTGGTTCGCACGCGGGGCGTGACGGAATCACCGGCGATGCGACGGCCACGCATGCCCAACATACAGCGCTCGTCGTGACGGATGAAATCCGCCGGACGTTGCGTGGGGCCACGTCGCACTCGCTCGGCGTGCTCGAAGCGGCTCTGTCTGCCGGCGATATCGCATCGATCGGTGTCGAGCTGCATTCGATGCGCGGTGGCTTCGCATTGGTCGGCGACAACACGGCGCGCGATGCCTGTGCAGCGATGGAGAAGGCTGCGGCACTCGACGACGATCTGGTCGCGTTCATGGCGAACTGGCCGGGATTCCGTCGCAGTATCGATGACGCATTGACTCGTCTGGCGGATGCCGGGCGCTGATGCGGCCTGACGCACGTGTGAATCGCGCAACCCGGGCGATTGGGCCACGCGTTCGGCGCCCGGAAACGACAACGCCCGCTGAAGCGGGCGTTGTCTGCACATGAAGGCGTCGAATCAGATTGCGCCGAGACGGCACATGCTGGTGATCTGCTGGTACGACGTCGATTTGCGCTTGCTGGCCTTGACCGGCAGGTTGTACGTGATCCGGCAGACCGAGCGGCGATCGTTGCCCCACTTGACGAGGAGTTCGCCGTTATCCTTCAGGCCGCGCACGAACAGCTTGCTGCCCTGACCGACAATGCCGAGTTCCTTGCCTGCTTCGTCCGTGACGGCCGCGCCGAACGGAATCGGCGTGCCATCCGACTTGCGTGCCACGATCACGGCCGAGCGGCCGGTGTCGGTCTCGAACTTGAGGAACGGTACGGCGCCCGCGCGCGGCGCAACCTGCTGGCTCGTCTCCTTCAGCTCGACGTCCATCGAAATGCCCTTCGGATCGAGTTCGACGGTGTTCAGGTTATACGGCGTCAGGAACGGCACGATCGCGTAGCCACGGCTGTCGACGCGCACGCCCGAAGCGTTCGTCACCCGCGCGCCTTCCGCCCCCTTCGCCTCGACGATGCCGAACGTTTCCGACAGCGGCTGCGACAGCGTGACGCCACCCGGGTGGGCAACCGCCGCACCGCGGATGTTGACCGAGCCTTGCTGGTAGTTCGAGCTGCCGCCGGCACTGAGGTTGAGTTCCGCGAAGCGGGCGCGATACGTGATGTTGCCGTTGCCGTCGGTGCTCGAGCCGCCATTGCCGTTCGTGTGGTTCGCGGCGACGCTGTAGGACAGATCGTTGTCGACGCCGAGCGAGCCGGACAGCACCGACTGCACCTGCGTGCGGCTTTGCGTGTCGTGCGAGACGTTGCTCGTGAGTGTCGTCGGTCTGGTACGGCCGAACGGAATCGTGACGCTCGCGTAATACAGCGTGCTCATTTCGCCGCCAAGGTTGCGCTGGCGCGTGGCGGATACGCTGTACGAAATATTTCGGAACGAGTTGTTGTAGCCGACCGAATAGTTGACGTCGGAGCCGGGGCGATTCCAGTAGTTCGCGGCGGATGCGGTCAGGCTGAGCTGGCCCGCTTTGTCGCCGAGGCGCTGGCTGAGCATCAACGACGCGCGGTTGCGCTGTCGCCACACCGTATCGACGGGATAGCCGATACGTACCGCGTCGCGGGCGTTCATCGCGTCGTTCAGGTTGAAATAGCCGTTCGTCGAATAGCGGTAGGCCGCGATCGAGACGTTGGTGCCGGTCGGCACGATCGATTTCGAGTAGCTGACCCGCAAGCTCGACCCGTTGAAGCGCTTGACGCCCGGAATCGACGTGGTGGCCTGCGTGAAGTCGAGGCCGAGTGCGCCGAACGGCGTGTTGAAGGCCCCACCGAGCATCGCGGACGCGTACCCGGCGGCGACGGTGATGCCGCCATAGCCTGTCAGCAGGTTGGTCAGGCCGCGCTGATACGTTGCCTGCGCGAACAGTGGATTGCTGGAGTTCTGCTGGTTGCGCAGCGCACCCGCGACAAAGCTGTAGCGCTGGATGCCGGGCCGCAGCGACAGCGGAACGGCCGCGTAAGGCACCGAGAACGTGTGTACGGAACCGTCCGCCTCGGTGACGGCAACCTGAAGATCGCCGCCGTAGCCGGTCGGATAGAGATCGCGGATCTCGAATGCGCCGGGCGAGACGGTCGTCTCGTAGAGCGTCATGCCGTTCTGGCGGATCGTGACCTTTGCGTTGGAGTTGGCGACGCCGCGCACGACCGGCGCATAGCCGCGCAGCGAATCGGGCAGCATCCGGTCGTCGGTGGACAGTCGCACGCCGCGGAACTGTGTCGAGTCGAACAGTTCGCCGGAGGTGAACGTTTCGCCGAGCACCAGTTGAGACGACAGCGACGGAAGATCCCGCTGCACGTAGGTCGAGAGGTTCTCGTACTGACTGCCGTTGCGCTGCGACCAGGTGTACGAACCCTGATGACGGAAATGCCAGTTGCCGATGTTGACGCCGCCGTTCAGGCCCAGGTAGGCCTGCGTGTCGGTGCGGCTGTCGCGAACCTTCGAGCTGTAGACGTTCAGGTTGTAGTCGACCATGCCGACGGGCACGCCGGCATCCCATTGGTCGGGGCTGACATAGCCCCGGGCCCGGTTCACGAGCGAGGCTTGCGGGATGCTGAGCGTGAGCCGTTGCTCGCTGAAGTCGAACGATACGCTCGCTTCGGGAATGATCTGCCCGATCCGGCGGCATTCTCCCTTGACCGTGATCGCGGCAACGGTCTCGGCCGCGAGCTTCTGGAAATCGACGCCGATGCGACGCAGCAGCTTCTCGTCGAAGCAGGGCTGTGCGTCGGGCGTGCCCGGGGCACTGTTGAACGTGATGCTGTAGCGCCCGACCCAGTCGATACCCACGACGAGGTCAACCGTATACGTGCCGGGTTGCACGACGTTGCCGCGCGAGAAGCGCGAGATGTCGACCGCTTGCCCGCCGCCGTTGTTCAGGAAGCCGGGATCGAAAGTCGCCTGGGCGAAATCGGTTTGTGCAAGCTGGATTCGCTCGACGGCAGGCTGGGCCGGCTCCAGTACGTCCGCGCGACCTTCGGCCGACCATGCGGCAAGACTAGACAGCACCAGCGCGTAGACAGGTTTCAGCCGCGGCAGGCTGGATACCTCGACGCACGAACGTTGAATCGGCGAAATCATTCCCCGGCACTCCAGTTGAGGGTTGTGCGTGCGTTTCCGTTGGCGCATACACATGCGACGCATGCGTTCGCGATATCGAACAGGCCGCGTTAGAACGAAGAAGAAGGTGGGTCAGTCGGCGATCGGCTTGAGCGGGCCTGTCGAGCGGGCATGACAGGCCCGCTTCGCCGGTGATCAGGGGCGTGGAATCAGCCGGCGTTACGGCTGGATCGACAACGGCTGCTCGTTGTTGGCCGACGTGCCCCAATCGTTGATGCTGTTGAATTGCACTTTTGCATCGGCAGCCGGCTTTGCATGAAGCTTGGCGACCGGAAATTCCTGGGTGGCGCCGGGCAGCACGTAGCCTGCGCCCGCGTCATACTTTTGCCCGCCCGCATGCAGCAGGATGCTGCCGATATTGACGACAAACGGCGTAGGGTTCGTGGCTTTCAGGACGTAGGCGCCCTGCTTGCCGGGTGCGACCGCCCAGCGAACCTGGGCCGGTGCGGCGACTGCTTCGCCCTTCAGGCCTTCCGGGCGGAAGATGATCTTGATTCGCGTGCGCAAGGCGATCTGCAACTGGTTGCGATCGGTGCCGTCTTCCGCTTTCGGCGGGATTTCGAGCACGTTGAGCCAGTACAGCGACTCCTTGTCGGCAGGCAGCGGCTCGTTCGTATAGACCAGCCGCAGCGTTTGCCCCTTGTTCGGTTCCATCCGGAACATCGAGGGTGTCAGCGTGAACGGCACGTTGATGGTTTCCGGCGACGCATTCTGATCGCCGGTGTCGATCCAGGTCTGGACGAGCGCGGGTGTCTTTCCGTCATTCGTCAGCTTGATCGTCACTTCACGCTCGTTGCTCGGGAAGATGACGCGGGTGCCAGAGATCACCACGCTCGCATAGGCTTGCGAGGCGATCAGGGCAGAGATCAGCGCAATGGATTGGAGCGATTTGATGACTTTCATGGCGGCTTCTAATAGTTTTATGGAAGGCGGTGCACCGGAAAGCGAGACCCGCCGGGTAACGGGCCTCGCAATGCTTTACTGGTAGACCACCGAGTACTGAACCTTCGAGTTCGCCGAACCGCCCGTGGCGACACCCGTTGCCCGGTATTCCGCGAAGAAGTTCAGCTTTGCGCCGCCATCCGAACCGATCGTCACGACTTGCGAGTTCTGGTTCTCCGCGTTCGCGCCGACGACGACCGGATTCTGCTGGTCGTTGAGGATCTGCAGCACGACGTTCTGGGCTTCAGGTGCTTCCGCCGTGCCCTTGTCGAGCGACAGCTTGCCGTCGGGCGTGACGTTCGTCGCGTTTTCGAATGCGATTTGAACCTTCGTCGGGTTACCCTTGGTCGTTTCGGTGTCCACAGCACAGCCGGACAGCTGGAAACCGAATGCGGTGCGGCCTGCCACTGCGCCTTCCTGATTCAGTGCGCCCGAGCTGACCGTCGGCATCGGCACCGACTTGTTCGACGTCGCGCCGGCGGCGGTGCCGTCGATCTTGCAGGTTGCGGCAGTGACGTTGCCGGTGAACGTGATCGTGCCGTCCGCCGCATTGGCAGCCGACGCCAGGCCGAGGCCTGCCACAGCCAGAAGCGTCGAAAGGAGGTGAGTGCGCGTTGCGATTTTCATATTCTCGTTCTCTAACGATAAGTTGACAGGGTGAAAGGTAGAGGCGTTGCCCGCCTGTTTCGCTGGTGAGCAGTGCCTTACATTTCGGTGTCAATTATCGAAATTCGCCGGAATCGAGGAAATTGGACGAGATCGAATAGAGTTCAATAATCACTAGTACACGTACTAATTAATGAATTTTCCCGGGGCGTTCGAGCGTTTGCGCCAGAGTGTTAGCCAGATTTGACGATGTGCGCGCATGCGGTCCGATTCTGTATCAGGGATGCACGCCTGATCGGCGATGGCTGGTCGGGATGTATGGAAAATTGGTCATCCAATATTGATTTGGATGGCGAATCAATATGGTCGTAAATCGGTCGTGATGGATAGCACGATCGACGTTTCGATCAGGTGGGTGCAATACGTCGGCGCGAAGCGAACCGGAGGCGAAAGGGGCGTGAGAAGGAGAGGGGGTAACCACCGTCTCGGAACGCATGCCTGAGCGATGAGCGATAAAGCGCGGATGTCGGCCGACGAATGCGGCCGAGCGTGTGTGACGGGCGCCGACGGCGGCCCGACGCAGCTTACTGGTAATTCATCGTGAACGAAGCGCGCGCGTTCACAGTGCCGCTGTTCATGATCCCGGTACGCACGTAGCGCGCGCTCAGCGGAATCTCGAGTACGCCGTTCTGCGTCGTGCCCGTATAGAACTGGCCGGGGTTGCCGGTCACGCTGCTGTCCGGTCCGAACGAGACCGGCTTCGTGCCGTTCAGCACCTGTACGCCCAGCCCCTTCGCGGAGGTCTCGGTGGGCGACAGCGTGAGCGTATCGCTGAGATTCGCGTTGTTGTTCACGTCGGTCAGCGTCATGTAGGTTTTCGTGATGCTGCCTTCTTCGCCGCCGTCACAATCCAGCACGATCTTGAAGGGTTTCGCCTCCGACGTGGAACCGACCGTCGGCAGGACCTTGTAGGCCGCGATGTCGCCGAGCGGCACGGTGAGCGTCTTCTCCCGGACCTTGCAGGTCGGCACGCGGGGCGTGATGGTGATGCCGCCGCCGGCAACCTGGAATGACATGAACTTGAATAATTTGTCGCGAGCCCAGCCGGCTCCGATTTCGCCCACAAGTGCCCCGCCTGCGCTGATGGGCCCCGTCTTTACAAACTCGATGAGCAATTTTCGGTTGCCATTGTATTCGCCGGTAATGACATTCATGGAGTCGTCGCGGTGCGGCCACCATTCGCCGATACCGCCGCCGCTCCCGGTAAACTGAATGCGCACACCGATTCCGGCGACATTGGTTGGCCACGTGTTGTACTGGCCCTGTACACCCTCCCGGGTGTACAGATTATTCCGGATACTACCGTCGCAATGCAGCGTAAAGGCTTTTCCTGTGGACGGCAGTTCCTGCCGGATCAATACCGTGCCAACAGGTACCAACGGGCTGAAGCTGGGAGGGGACATGGACGGGATCAACGCGACCGACGCCTGGTCAGTCTTAATACCGTCGACTATGTTGTAGCATTTCACGTCCGCCCACGCCGTTGCGGGCAGGAGTGCCCCGATCATCAAACACGCACGATACGCGGCGGACATTCCGATTCTCATCTACTTCCCCTTTCCTGAACAATGATGGCCGAGCGTTGACCGGATTCGACTGATCGCCACGCCTTCGGCTGGAGGGCGAATACCAAACGCTAAATTCTTGTCGTTTCAAGGCCGCGTGGAAATGAGACAAGAACGAATTCCTTTAAAAAACGCGTCGTACACGACCGTATCGGTTGAGGGCCATACCGGAACCCGGTATGTTGCTGCGGCGGAGGCCGGCTTGCCGTTGTGCTTCCCCGCGCTGGCCTTCGTCCATTCCCCCCACTTGGTCTTTCAAGAGGCCGCGGTTGCTACCGACCAGCGCGACACGGTTGCTGTTCGCGCAATTGCAGCTCGGCGCCCTGTAGTGGATACCCGCGAGTGCGCCGTAAGTCTGGCTTGGGGACGACGTCGTCGCAGGGCGTGCCGGACGGACGGTTTCGACGTCGCGCAGCGACTGCATGGCATTCGGTACCTGCGTGTGCGGGAGATCGGGAAGCGACAGTGCGATGCCGGACGGATGAAGCGTGCGGCCGGGGTCGGGCATGGCGTGGGCATGAAGCGTGGCCGAAGGTTTGCCGTCGGGTAAGGCGATCGCCTGATGAACCGTACCGCGGATGGAAAACGGACGGGGAAGCCGAGAGCGAAGCGATTTTCTGAATTCGAGCGTGTGGGCATCTGCTCCGGCACGTCGACTGTCAAACCGGTTATTCAGGATTCCGACAGGCCGAATCATCGGCGTGCCGGATGAAGAAAAGGAATCGCGAAGGCATCGGGCGGCGGCCGAAACCGCCTCGTCGCAAACCGCATCGAGACGCTACCGCGATGCGATCGCGAGTCGGCCGCGCCTGGCACTCGCGGAAGCCGCTCGCTGGTCTTGCGAGCGGCTTCCGCTATCGTCGGCGCCTAGCGATCGATCGACGCGAGACGGGACCCGACGAGCGGCATCGACGCGTCGAACCGGTAAGCCGTGTCGCCGACCAGTTCACCCTCGTTGACCCCCGCCAGCGCGCCATAACGCTGGCCCGCGTTACCGGTGAACGCGACGCGACTCGTGGTCGACGATTGACCGACGTAGCCGACGTTCGTGCCCACGAGGCCGCCGAGCGTCGCAAGCAGACCAGCGGAAACGGTGCCGCTCGACGACGACTGCTTGATGGTTCCATGGTTTCTCCCGACCAGGCCACCTACGTCGCTGAAATCGCCACCGTGCACGGCGCCTGTTGCGCGAGACCCGAACACGGTGCCGGTCGAATGGCCCGCGAGCCCGCCGACCCGGCTCCTCACGCCCGCGGCAACGCTGCCCGCTGCCTGCGACTGCTCGATGGTCCCGAAATTCACGCCAATCAGGCCGCCAGCATCGGACTGATCGTCTGCCCGGACATCGCCCGTTGCGGACGATGCGCTGACGGACCCGGTGTTCCGGCCCGCCAGGCCGCCGATCTCGGCATGGCGACCGGCAGACACGTTGCCCGACGCGTGCGATTGACGGATGCGCCCGCTGTTGTCGCCAACGAGGCCGCCGACGCGGCTCACGTTGCCCGCCGTGACATTGCCGGATGCGCGGGACGCATCGATGGTGCCGTGGTTGGTTCCCGCGAGGCCGCCTGCCGTACTGTCGCGACCGGTGCGCACGGCTCCGGACGCGCGCGATGCGTCGATCTTGCCCCGGTTGTCGCCGACGAGCCCGCCGGCGGCGCTATCGTCGCCAGCCGTGACGGCGCCTGCGGCCGATGCCATGACGATATCCCCATCGTTGGCGCCGGCAAGGCCGCCAACCGACGATCGCCGTCCGGCGTTCACGCTGCCGGTCGCCGACGCGGCTCTGATCATGCCGGCGTTGTATCCGGCAAACCCGCCGACCAGGCTCGCGTCGCCTGCCGTCACGTTGCCGGTTGCCTGCGATGACGTGATCTCGCCGGTGTTCGAGCCGACGAGTCCGCCGGCCTGACTGAAGTCGCCCGCCGTGACGTTGCCGCTGGCGCTCACACCGTCGAGCTTGCCGAAGTTGAAGCCGGCGATGCCGCCCGCGAAGCTGCCGTGACCGACCTTGACCGCACCGGTCGCGCTCGACGAGAGAACGGTACCGGCGTTGACGCCGACGAGACCGCCCGCGATGGCGTTGTCGCGCGTCTCGACCGAGGCAGTCGACGACGACTCCACGATGACACCGCCGTCATTGATGCCGACGAGCCCGCCGGCCGTGGCCGAATCGCCGGTCGCGACGACCGTGCCCGCGCTGGATGCGGAATCGATCCGGCCCGAGTTGATGCCCGCGAGGCCGCCCGCCATGCCGCTGCCGGCAACGGAAACACGCGTGTCCGCCCGAACGTGCCGGATCGCGGCGGTCCTGCCTGCCCGATCGACGTTCTCGCCGACGAGCCCGCCGATCGCGATCGTGTCGCCGTCGCCGTCGATCTGCCCCGACACGCTTGCGTGATCGATCGTGCCGCCGCGGTTCGAACCGACCAGGCCGCCGACCATCGAGCGGCCGCGCGACTGGACGGAGATGTCGTGCGCGACGATGTCCGATATGGAGCCGGTGTTGTAGCCGGCCAGCGTGCCGACGGCGCCGTGCGAGCCTGAGGCTTTCACGGTGATGTCGCGCAGGACGAGATGCGTGATTCGTCCGGTATTTGCCGCGAACAGGCCGACGTTCGATGCGGTATTGAAGAGCGACAGCCGGCCGATCGTGTTGCCGAGGCCGTCGAACGTGCCGGCGAATTCGGCGTTGCCGCCGATGCTGCGGAAGCTGGCGTGGTTGCCGTCGATGACATTGCCGAGCACGTAGCGGCCGCCGAGGTTCGCATCGACGTTGCGCAGATCGTCGAGCGTGTGCAGCACGGTGTAGTCGTCGCCGTTGGAACGGTACGACGCGTTCTGGCCGGACAGCGTGACGACGGCCTGCTTGCCGGACAACGCATGACCGGCCTTCGAATTGAGTTCGAGATGGGCATTTCGGCCGGTCAGCGTCACGGCGTCGTTGATGTCGATGCGGTTCGCGGCGTTGACCAGCAGGCGTGCGTCGTTGCCGGAGGCGGACAGCGACTTCCGCAGGTTGACGTTGCCGGTGGCGGAGGTCAGCGTCAGCGTGTTGTCGCTCGACCACGAAACCGGCCCGCCGACCGCGAGGTCGTGCTTCGTGCTGGTCAGCGCGACGTTGGTCGTACCGAGGTTGCGCGACAGCGTATCTGCCGCGATCGAGGTGTTCGACGTGCTCGAAGCGCCACTGCCATCGCCGACGCTTGCGTTGGCCGCTTCGATGGTCCACGTGCCGGCGGAATGGCCCGCCCGCGTGTCGACTTGCACATCGTTCGCGACGACCACGCGCTCGCCGCGGGTCGTGACCGACCCTGCCGGCGCACCGGAATCGGCTGCGCTTGCATCGAGGGTGCCGCCGACCTTCACGGTACCGCCATCGAGCGTGATTTTGCCGCCGTGTCCGGTCAGGCCGAGGGCTTCAACGACACCTGTATTGTTGACCACGGCGTCGAGCAGATTGCCTGCCGCACGCGCGGTCATCAGGACTTCGCCGCCGTCGGCCTTCAGCAGCCCGCCGTTGGACGCCTGCGCATCGACTGCGCCGCCGTCGACCTGGACGCTCAACAGGCGGTTGCCGTCGAAGTTCACCGTGAATGCGCTGCCGGCGCCCAGCGCGACACGGCCGAGCTTTGCCTGGATTACGCCGTTGTTGGTCACGCGTGCACCGAGCAGCGCAATGCCGCCTCCGTCGGCGGCCGTCAGCGTGCCGTCGTTGACGACCGCTTGCGACGACGAGCCGGAGAAGCGGTAGTTGCCGGCGAGGAAGTCGGCATCCGACAGGTTCTGCGTGGACGCGACGAGGCCGCCGACGTTGACCTGTGCGCCGGCGCCGAACATGACGCCGTTCGGGTTGACGAGGAACACGCGACCGTTGGCGCTGATCTGGCCGTCGATGCGGCTGCCGTTGGTGCCGATCACGCGGTTCAGCGCGAGGGACTGGTCGGTCGGCTGGTGGAATGCGACGCGTTCGCCATTGGCGACGCTGAAGTCCTGCCAGTTGGTGATGAGCTTGTCGGTGTGCTGGTTGATGTTCATCGTGCGACCGTTGTCGGTGCGTACGATGTCGGCCTTGCCGGAGACGATCGCTTCGCCGCTGGGCAGGGCGAATGCCGGAAGGGCGGCGAGGCCGAGCAGCGAGACGGCGGCAGTGGCGAGGCGCTTGCCGCCGGTCTTGCCACGGCGGCGTGCGGTTTCCCCGACCGCCGTCCAGGTGCCCTGAGTGTGATTCCACACCAATGCGTAGGTCTTGTTCATGGTGGTGACGTCCTGATGACTGGATTGATTTGCACGAAATGACCGGAACATCTGCTCGATGCGCACGGCATCCAGATGCCCCGGTTGAACGGATCGGATGCGCGGGGAAGTGCGCGTGCGCCGCCCCGCGCCGTTACGGCATGACCGATCCGAAACGCGACGGTTACTTCACGGACAACATGGCTGTCTTGTCGTCGAGCGTGCCGATATTGACGTTGACCGCCGGAAAATTGGCTGCCGGCCCGGACGCCGAGCTCGATTCGATGACGCCCTCGTTGAACCAGACGAGACCGCCGAAGTCGGTCGGGCTGCCGCTCAACGTCACGCGCGAATGCGATGCGCGAAGTGTTCCCCGGTTGATGGCGACGAGGCCGCCTTTCGCGTCGCGGCCGCCGATCGTGGCCGATGACGAGGCGTTTTCGATCAGGCCTCCCTTTTCGTTTTCGCCGGCAATACCGCCGATGAACGATTCGGATGCCACGAGCGTGTTGTCGGTCGATACGTTGCGGATGACGCCGCCGGCGGCGTTCGTGCCGACGAGTCCACCTACGGTCGCGTATTTTTCAGCCGTGACGTTGCCGCTCGCGGTCGCGTTTTCGATCGTGCCGCTGTTGTATCCGACGAGGCCGCCGACGTAGCCGCCGATGCCGGCCGAAACGGTGGCGTTGGAAGAAATGTTGCGCAGGGTACCGTCGTCGTTTCGACCGACGAGGCCGCCGACGCTGAGGCTATCCGTGCGTCCGGACACCTTGCCCGCGAAGCGAACGTTCTCGATGGTGCCGCGGAGGTTGCGCCCGACGAGGCCACCGACGATGCCGGACGCGCTGCCGTTGCCGCTGACCGTGATATTCGTCGCGTCGACGTTCCTGATCTGGCCACCGACATTCATGCCGACGAGACCGCCAAGCGCCGCGGCGTAGCGTGCTCCCGTGGTGTTTGCGACGAGGGAATCGAGCCGAAGGTTGCCGATCCAGCCGGTGTTTGCCGCAAACAGGCCGACGGCGTTGAAGCCGGGGTTGGTGATGTTCAGGCGGCTGATGGTGTTGCCAAGGCCATCGAACTTTCCGTTGAAGAAGCGGGTGCCGCCGATGCTGCGGAAGCTGGCGTGGTTACCGTCGATGGCATTGCCGAGTATGTAGCGGCCGCCAAGGTTCGCATCGACGTTGCGCAGATCGTCGAGCGTGTGCAGCACGGTGTAGTCGTCGCCGTTGGAACGGTACGACGCGTTCCGGCCGGACAGCGTGACGACGGCCTGCTTGGACAACGCATGACCGGCCTTCGAATTGAGTTCGAGATGGGCATTTCGGCCGGTCAGCGTCACGGCGTCGTCGATGTCGATGCGGTTCGCGGCGTTGACCAGCAGGCGTGCGTTGTTGCCGGAGGCGGACAGCGACTTCCGCAGGTTGACGTTGCCGGTGGCGGAGGTCAGCGTCAGCGTGTTGTCGCTCGACCACGAAACCGGCCCGCCGACCGCGAGGTCGTGCTTCGTGTTGGTCAGCGCGACGTTGGTCGTACCGAGGTTGCGCGACAGCGTATCTGCCGCGATCGAGGCGTTCAACGTGCTCGAACCTCCACCGCCATGGCCGACGCCCTCGTTGCCCGTGATATTCGAGTTGTTGTTGAAGCCGCGCGCATTCGATGCCCCGGCCGTATCGCCGACGCTTGCGTTGGCCGCTTCGATGGTCCACGTGCCGGCGGTATGGCCCGCCCTCGTGTCGACTTGCGTGTCGTTCGCGACGTCCACGCGCTCGCCGCGGGTCAGGATCGAGCCAGTCGGTGCGCCGGCATCGGCTGCGCTTGCATCGAGTTTCCCGCCGACCTTCACGGTACCGCCGTCGAGCGTGATCTTGCCGCCGCGTGCATTCAGGCCGCGCGCTTCGATCGTGCCGGTGTGGTTGACCACGGCGTCGAGCAGATTGCCCGCTGCACGCGCGGTCATCAGGACTTCACCACCATCGGCCCTCAGCAGGCCACCGTTGGATGCCTGTGCATCGACTGCACCGCCATTCACTTGCAGGTTCAGCAGGCCGCTGCCGTCGAAGTTGACGGTAAACGCGTTGCCTGCGCCGAGCGCAACGCGGCCCATCTTCGCCTGGATCACGCCGTTGTTGGCCACGCGTGCGCCGAGCAGTGCGACGCTGCCACCGTCGGCAGCCGTGATCGTGCCGTCGTTGGTGACGGATTGCGTCGAGGAACCGGAGAAGCGGTAGTTGCCGGCGAGGAAGTCGGCATCCGAAAGGTTCTGCGTGGATGCGACGAGGCCGCCGACGTTGACCTGCGCGCCGGAGCCGAACAGCACGCCGTTCGGGTTGACGAGGAACACGCGACCGTTGGCGCTGATCTGGCCGTCGATGCGGCTGCCGTTGGTGCCGATCACGCGGTTGAGCGCGAGGGACTGGCTGTCCGGCTGATGGAACGACACGCGCTCGCCGCCGCCGACGCTGAAGTCTTGCCAGTTGGTGATGAGCTTGTCGGTGTGCTGGTTGATGTTCATCGTGCGACCGTCTTCGGTGCGCAGGATGTCGGCCTTGCCGGACAGGATCGCTTCGCCGGAAGGCAGTGCGAACGCGGGCAGCGCAGTGAAACCGAGCAACGAGACGGCGGTGATGGCGGCACGCTTGCCGCCGCTCGCCTTGCCGCGGCGGCGCGCGGTTTCCCCGACCGCGCTCCAGCAGCGCCGTGCGCCATTCCATACCAATGCATAGGTCTTGTTCATCGTTGTTGTTTCCTCATGGTTGGTTCGCTTCGCCGGCACGACCTCGCCCGTGTGCGCGACGAATCGAATCAGATGGGCGGATGACCCCGCCCCTTCGGGTGCGGGCAGCGAGGCTGCCCGCCGGTGTGGTCCGGCCGACGCGAAGCCATGGCCAGACCGCGTTACCGGCCGCTCAGAAATACTGCGCGGCCTGTAACCAGACGCTCGGGGCGCGGGTGACCGACTGCGTGCGGTCCGCGTTGCCGAGCGGCCAGGCGGCGGTGACGCTGATCTGCCGGCTGGCGCCGTACCAGCTCGCGCCAACCCCCGTGCCCGACAGTTGCAGTGTGTTGAGTTCGTCGCGTATCCACGGCTGCTTGTTGATCTGCATCCGGCCCGTGTCGACGAACGTGCTGACCTGCCAGCCGGGCGCGACGAGATAGCGCAGCTCGGCGCTCGCCTGCCAACCCTGGTCGCCGCTACCCGCGCCGAGTGCGTAGGCGCGCACACCGTACGGGCCGCCGAGGATGAATTTTTCCGATGAGTCGAGATTGCGCGATGCGAGCTGGGCACTGAATTGGGTGGTCAACTGCAGCCGCGAGCCCAGCGCCTGCAGCCGCATCGCGTTCACGTTGAGCTTCGCGAAGCTGCCGAGCGTGTGAGAGAACCGGTTCATGCCGAGCGGATCGTTACCGCTCATCCGGCCGATACCGAGCGTGGCCGAGAACACGTTCCGACCGCCGCCGAACCGTTCGTCATTGCTGTTCGCCGTGACGACGAATGACCACAGGTCCACGCGTTTGTCGCTGACGAGCTCGAACACGCCGTAGTCGTCGCGCAGGTGCTTGTTCTCGTAGATGACCTGCGTGCTGGCGCTCGCGCGCCGGCTGCGCAGCAGCGGCTGCGTGACGAACGCGCTGCGCACGCTCGCGCGGCCGTGATAGCCGAGCGGGCGCATTTCCTTGCCGAGCCGGTAGCCCATGTCGGAGAAGGCGACGCCGATCCGCGTCGACGCGGGACCGACCGGCACCTGGTACATGGCGCGGTAGTACTGCTGGTTCGTATTGCTGGTGAGGCCGCGCAGCGAGAACTGGTCGCCGAGCCGTAGTGGCGAGTTGACGGTGACGGCCCCGGTGGCGCGATAACGGCCCGTGACCGGATCGCCGAAGTTGTCGAATTCGAGTGAGCCGGTGGCAAATGGGCCGGGTTCCACATCAATCAGCAGGTCGGTCGTGCCGGATTGCTGGCCGGCACGCAGCGTGCCCTTCGCGGCGACGCCGGGCAGTTCGTCGAGCAAGGTCAGTGCGCGTTCGAGATCCGCGCCGCGCACGATGTCGCCTGCCTGCACGGCGCCGAGCGGCTGGCGCAACACGCCGTCGCGTACGCGCGAGCGGTTGTGCAGTTCGACCTGCCCGTAGCGGCCTTCGACGACGGCAATGCGGACGACGCCGTTCTCGATGTCCTGACGCGGCAGGTAGGCGCGGGCCAGCGCGTAGCCGCGCTTGCGGTAATAGGCGGTGATCCGGCCGGCCGCTTCGTTCAGCGCGGTGAAGTCGAGCGCCTGGCCGACGAGATCGGCAAGCAACGCGTGCAGTGGCGCGGCGTCGATTGCGTGGTTGCCTTCGATGTCGAACGCGCTGACTGAAATGCGTGGTCCATCTGGTGTCGCGGGCGCGGATTCTTTGCCCGGTGCGGGAATCGCGAGGTCGGGTGCGGCGGGGGCCGGCAGTGTCGGGCGGACCGTTTCGACGTCGCGCAATGACTGACCCGCATTGGGGATCTGGACTTGCGCATGCGAGACACCGTGAAGCGACAGCGCGAGACTGGTCAGGCATGCGATGCGGAACGGGCCGACTAGCTTTCCGGCATTTTGCCCCGATCGACGTAACGACCGGGCACGGCGCGGGGACACTGATGTGGTGCGGGGAGAAACGGGTGCTTGCGCCGGCGTCGGGGGCGGCCCGGGCACGGCGATCAGAGAACGGACAGAGCGAATTTTCGACCTCGAACGGATGGGCCTGTCAGCCGATGCATGGTCTCTCGATCGGCCGTTTGGATTGCCGACGATGTTACGAAATGGCTCTCGGGATGAATATGGAACGAGTACGAGTAACGTGTGCCGATTATTCGTTTTTGTAAGATTATTCGCCGACTAGCACGGGTAGCGAGTGTTTCTCGATACTTGGCATTTCTCGAAAATGCCGGTGGGTCAATTCCTGAATGCTGGGCCGTGTGCGGATACAAGTAGAACGGGACACTGGACGTAATCTCAATCAAGCTGGATTTTCGACGCGGTGACGAGGTCCTGAGGGAGATCGAAGAAAGAGGTCTACTGCATTGTTCACGCGGTCACATGCTTGACGATTGACTTTCCTTTGAGTAGGCAAGATTGACTTGAAAAAGATTGGGACAAGACAAAATTAAAAATAAGCCAATTTAGTACTCGTCCGATTTTTCGGGTGTGCTCATGGTGGCAGTATTCGTACTTCACCATGTCGATGGGCAAAAAATTTTAGGGAGGTTCTGCATGGTGGGTCATTTCGAATCTCTGAGTTCCGCCATCTAGATCGATAATTTTCCGATGTTTGGTGTTGATTGGTGACTCTTTGAGAAAGATATAAATCTGTAATCCTAAATAGTGGGGAATGGTTTTCCTTCAGGCACGGCTCGATCGAGGGCCGTGACGGTGTGACGCGTGGGGTTGCCCACGCCAGCGTCGTCGATCCGCTTCGATGGAAAATCGACCAGCTCTTATGCGTTCGTTCGATCATGCTCGGAGTATCCGATTCGTCAGCGGAAGAGCTATCTGGAATCGGTTGATAGATGTGTGTCTGCTCGTGGCCGCGGCGGTGGCGGCGAAGCAATGGGTCGATGGCTCGTCGTATTCGCAGTCCGATGCGATGCTGATCGCGCTGTTGATGCCGTTCATGCTGATCCTGTTCTCGTCGAATGTCTTTCGTGGCGAACACGCTCGCCGCGTGATGCTTCATCGCGTACGGTTGACGGTTGCAGGGTTGCCGGCCGTTCTGGCCGGTGGTGCTGCCTTCGCGACGTTGATCAGCGGGCAGAGCATGCCCATGCCGGGTTGGGTGGCGGCTTGGTTCGTTTTTGCGGCGATCGGATGTGCAACGTCGGTCAGCGTACAGCGCTGGACTGGCAGCTACACGGCGTCGCTGCGCGCAATGCGTCGGCCCGTTGCCGTCGTCGGTCAGGGCGAGCACGGATTCGAATATGCACGGCGCGCCGAACGGGACACAAACTCGCGAGTACGCGTTACCTCGATATTCGACATGGCACGGGTATCGGCGGTCGATGCCGGCGCCGCGAAAGTTCATCGAGATCTGACGAGCTTCGTCGAGTGCGTACGTCGCGAGCGCGTCGAGGGAGTCTGGATCGTGTTGCCCCTTTCGGCGGCCGACAACGTCGGTGCGATCGTTCGCGCGTTCAGCAAGGATCTCGTGGATATTCGTTTCATACCGGATCTGACGGAGATGACGCCGTTCAGCTCGTCCAGGACGAATCTCTCTTTTGCGCCTGCGCTCGATCTTGTCGTGCGACCGCTGTCGCCACAGGCGTTGGCTGGTAAGGCGATCTTCGATCGCACCTTCGCCTGTCTCGCGTTGGTATTGATTGCGCCGCTGATGGCTGTTGTCGCGATCGCGGTCAAGCTCTCGTCACCCGGTCCGGCACTGTTCAGGCAACGGCGGATGGGCGCTTACGGGCAGCCATTCACGATCTACAAGTTCAGAACGATGTGTTTGCATGACACGGGTGAGCAAGGAGAAATCCGACAGGCAACGCGAGGCGATCCGCGCGTGACGCGCCTCGGTGCGCTGCTGCGGAAGACGAGTCTCGACGAGCTCCCTCAGTTTTTCAACGTGCTGAAGGGCGACATGTCGGTGGTCGGGCCGCGTCCGCACGCGGTGGAGCACGACGTCTTCTATCAGGACCGCGTCGATGGCTATATCCAGCGCTATCGGGTCAAGCCCGGTGTGACGGGTTGGGCTCAAATCAATGGATTTCGCGGCGAGACGGACCACATCGAAAAGATGCAGAAGCGGATCGAGCACGACCTCTACTACCTGAACAACTGGTCGTTGGCGCTCGACGTGCGGATCGTGGCGGTGACCGTTCTGTGCGGATTCACGCATCGCAATGCTTATTGAATGACGCGTCGATGCACGCGGTTTGGATAACAGGAATGGAAACTGGAAATCAGTCCCGCTCACGGGAGCGAAGTTTACGATCGGTGATGGCGGTCTTGCCCATCGTGCTGCTGTGCGCTTGCGCGGTCGAGCCAGGGATGCACATGGACCTCACGGTCGATGCGACGCACCAGGGCGAGATCTCGACGCAGACTCACGAAAGCGGCCTGGCGGTGTCGATGCATCGCATCGATGCCGCATCGCTCGACCGGCCTCAACGTGGGAGCGTCTCGCAAGAAGCGGCGTCGGTACCCATCGGGCCGATCGACGGCACGCTGATTGCGGCCCAGCGGCGCGATGCCCGTGCACAGGGGGAACGTACGCGCACGGCGCTCTTTGCCGCGCCGGCACCTTACGCAATCGACGCAGGCGATGTGCTGCAGATCACCGTATGGGACCACCCCGAACTGGCGGCGGCACAGGGCAACCCGGGTAATCAGACGGCACGCCCCGCGGATCCGCCGTCGGGCTTCGTCGTCGATCAGGCCGGCAACCTGACGTTTCCGTACGCGGGTGAAATCCACGTCGCTGGCATGAGTACGCACGAGATTCAGGCGGCGCTGCGCGAGTTGCTCTCGAAGTGGTTCGTCGCGCCACAAGTGACGGTGCGTGTGGCGTCGTATCGCGCCAATCGTGTCTACATCGACGGCGAAGTTCATGCGCCGGGCGCGCAACCTGTCAACGACACGCCGATGACGCTGCTCGAGGCCGTCACGCGAGCGGGCGGCTTCACGGCCGACGCCGATCAGAGTCGCATGACGATCGTGCGCGGCGGCACCGCCTATCCGGTCGATTTGCCGGGGCTGGTTCGCGAGCACCTCGATCCGTCGCGCATCGTGCTGCGTAACGGCGACCTGCTGCAGGTCGGCGCACGCGACCAGTTCGGCGTGTACGTGATGGGCGAAGTCAACCGGCCGACGACGGCGCTGCCGTTGCGCAACGGCCGTCTCACGCTGGCCGACGCGTTGTCGCAGGCGGGCAGCGTGAACCAGGGCACGGCCGATCCGAAGCAAACCTATGTGATCCGGGCCGGTGCCGACCGGCAGGCACGGGTGTTTCATCTGGACGGCCGTTCGCCGGTGTCGATGGTACTGGCCAACGAATTCGAGTTGCAGCCGCGGGACGTCGTGTACGTCGACAGTACGAAGCTCGCGCGCTTCGGCCGTGTGCTCTCGCAACTGTTGCCAGCCATCAACGCGGGCCTGACCGCCGCGATCGTCACGAAATAATGAAACGGATCCTAGTGGTGTGTACCGGCAACGTCTGCCGCAGCCCGGCCGCGCAAGTGCTGCTGTCGCGTGAACTGTCCGGCCGCACGGTCGAGTCCGCCGGCGTCGCGGCGATCGGCGGGATGGCGATCGACCCGGTGATGAACGAGCTGCTGACCGGGCGCGGCTTCGACCTGTCCGTGCATCGGGCCCGGCGCGTCGACGATCGCATGTGCCGGTGGGCGGAACTGATTCTCGTGATGGAGCTCGCGCATCAACACCTGATCGAGCGGACTTACCCGACGACGCGCGGTCGCGTGTATCGCCTTGCCGAGCGTTACCAGATCGATGTTCCGGATCCGTACCGCCGCAGCCGCCATGTGTACGACTACACGATGAAGCTCATCGAGCATGGTGTCGTCGACTGGGCCGAGCGGATCGCACGTCTCGAACAGAATCGGTCGCGGCCGCCGGATATCGGTGCGAATGCGCCGGAACATTTGCAGTGAGCCTCGCATGAATACATCGAATCCACGCCAACCTTTTTCGCGCGATGTCGACGAGCTCGACGTGCGCGGCATCCTCGACCTGCTGATCGCGCACGCGGGCCGCATCGTCGCGGTCACGGCCGCGTGCGCCGCGCTCGGCGCCACGTATGCGCTCGTAGCGAAGCCGGTCTACAAGGCAGATATCACCGTGCAGGTGGAAAGCGGCGGCTCCGACTTGCGCAGCATGGCGGAAGGCGGGCTCGTCGGCGGCCTCGGCGCGCTGTTCGACGTGAAGTCGACCGACGACGGCGAAATGGAAATCCTGCGTTCGCGGCTCGTGACCGAACCGGTCGTCGATCTCCAGCATCTGTACATCGACGCGCGGCCGCACCGCGTGCCGCTGATCGGCCCCGTCATCGCGCGCTTCAATCGCGGGCTGTCGACACCCGGTTTGTTCGGGATCGGCGGGTTCGCGTGGGGCCAGGAACGGATCGACGTTACGGCGTTCGATGTGCCGCGTAGCTTCGAAGAGCACACGTTCGTCGTCACGGTGCTGGGTGACGGCCGCTATCGCCTGTCCGGCGCCGATCTCGGCCGCGATATGGAGGGCGCGATCGGCGAGCCGCTGCGCGTGGCGACCGCCGCCGGCGACGTGACGCTCCGGGTCGGCGCCATCGACGCCCGGACAGGTGCGCGGTTCGTCCTGAAGGCTTACTCGAAGCAGGTGGTGCTCGCCGAACTGCAGAAGAAGATGACGATCGCGAACCGCGGCAAGGACCAGTCCGGCGTGATCGGCGTGTCGTACGAAAGCGATGATCCGGTGCGTGCGGCTGCGGTGCTGAATGCGATCGCCGACAACTACGTGCGGCAGAACGCGAACCGCAAGGCGGCCACCGCCGAGAAGTCGCTGGCGTTCCTGAGCGATCAGGTGCCGACGGTGGAGCGTCAGTTGCGTACGGCCGAGGATCGCCTCAACGCATACCAGGCTCGCCATGAAATCGTGGATCTGACCGAGCAGGCGAAGGCGATGCTGACACAGTCGACCGCCGCGCAGACATCGCTGTTCGAGCTCGAACAGAAGCGGCTGGCGCTGGCGTCGATGCTGACGCCGGCTCACCCGGAGCGGGCGGCTGTGGATCGGCAGATCGCCGCCGCCAAAGCGCAGATCGGCATGCTCAACGACACGATCCGGCGCTTGCCCGACGCACAGCGAAACGTCGTGCGCCTGCGTCGCGACGTCACCGTGCAAACCGAGATCTATGTCGGTTTGCTGAACAGTATCCAGCAGCTTCGCGTCGCGACCGCGAGCAGGATCGGCAACGTTCGCGTGATCGATCGCGCGATCGTGCCGGACGAGCCGGTGCGGCCGAAGCCGGCGCTGGTCACGGTGATCGCCACGTTGGTGGGGCTCGTGCTCGGCACGTGCGCCGTCATCGGCCGCGCGGTGCTGTTCGGCGGCATCACCGATCCGGTGGAGATCGAGCGCGATACCGACCTGAACGTAATGGCGACGATTCCGCACAGTGCCGTGCAACGCCGGTTCGCGCAGCGCGACACGGCGACGGATGGTGGAGCTTCGGTGCTGTCGCTGGTACGGCCGAACGACCCCGCCGTCGAAGCGCTGCGCAGCCTGTGTACGGCGCTGCGGTTCCAGTTGACGGATCGCCTCGACGACAACCGGGTACTGATCACGGGGCCTTCCACGGGCGTCGGGAAATCGTTCGTGTCGGCCAACGTCGCGGCATTGCTCGGGCAGTCGGGCAAACGGGTGCTGTTGATCGACGGCGACCTGCGCCGTGGCGAGCTGGCCAGGCGCTTTGGCATGCGGTCCGATGCCGGCCTGTCGACGGTATTGCGCGGCGGCGTGACGGCCGCCGATGCCATCGTGCACGACGTTGCCCCGAACGTCGACCTGTTTCCCGCCGGCCCGCGTACCGACCGGCCTGTCGAACTGCTGGCGTCGGATCGTCTCGAGGCGGCGCTGACGCACGTGGCGCGCGATTACGACGTCGTGCTGCTCGATGCACCGCCGCTGCTGCCCGTGACCGACGCCATCGTGCTGGCCGCGCATGCGGACACGATCCTGCTCGTCGCGCGCTCCGGCGTGACCACGACGGGCGAACTGCTCGAATCGGCGAAGCGGATCGAGCGCGTCGGTGCGTGCACGACCGCCGTCGTGTTCAACGGCTTCCGGCCGGGGCTGCGCTCCGCGCAGTACGGCAACTACGGCGCTTACGCGTACGACGGCGCCGATTCACACACCGCCGCGGATCGCGCGGTCCGCCGACGGAGAATCTGATGACCCATCGCCACGAACACATCCTCGTGACGTTCGGCACGCGTCCGGAAGCCATCAAGATGGCACCGCTCGTTCACGCGCTGCGCGCCCGCGAAGGCGTGCGCTGCAGCGTCTGCGTGACGGCCCAGCATCGCCAGATGCTCGACCAGGTGCTCGACCTGTTCGGCATCGTGCCGGATTTCGATCTCGATCTGATGCGCGCCGGGCAGACACTCGGCGGCCTGACCGGGCACATCCTCAACGCGCTCGATCCCGTGCTGGAGTCGTTCCGGCCCGATCTCGTGCTCGTGCATGGCGATACGACCACGACACTCGGCGCAACGCTCGCGGCCTACTACCGGCGCATTCCAGTCGGTCACGTCGAAGCCGGATTGCGAACCGGCAACCTGTATTCCCCGTGGCCGGAGGAGGCGAACCGGAAGGTGACGGGCGCGCTTGCGCTGCACCACTTCGCGCCGACCGAAACGTCGCGTACGAACCTGCTGGCCGAAGGTGTCGACGCCGGCCGCATCCACGTGACCGGCAACACGGTGATCGATGCGCTGTTGACGGTCACCGCGCGTCTGACGCGCGATCGGGCGCTGGCGCAGCAGATGCGCCAGCGCTTTCCGTTCGTCGACGACGAGCGTCGCATGATCCTCGTCACGGGGCACCGCCGCGAGAACTTCGGCCGCGGGTTCGAGCAAATCTGCGAAGCGATCGCGACCGTCGCGAAGCGCTATCCGGAGTGCCGGATCGTCTACCCGATGCACCTGAATCCGAACGTGCGCGAGCCGGTCACGCGGTTGCTCGGCAACATCGGCAACGTCGTACTGATCGAGCCGCAGGAGTATTTGCCGTTCGTCTATCTGATGAGTCGCGCGTGGCTGATCCTGACCGACTCCGGCGGGATCCAGGAAGAGGCGCCTTCGCTCGGCAAGCCGGTGCTCGTGATGCGCGACACCACCGAGCGGCCGGAAGCCGTCGCGGCCGGCACGGTGCGGCTCGTCGGCACCGAGGTCGAGCGCCTGGTCGGCGCGGTGGTCGAGCTGTGGGAAGACGGCAGCGCCTATCGCGCGATGAGCCGCGCCCACAACCCGTATGGCGACGGACGCGCGAGCGAGCGGATCGCGGATCTGCTCGTCGCGCCGCCGATCCTGCCTCAGGGGCCGGCGTACCTGGCCGGCTTGCCCTGGTGAATCCCACGACCTTTGGAGAACCCCATTCATGTCATTCGAATCCGTTTCCGTCATCGGGCTGGGCTATATCGGCCTGCCTACCGCGGCAGCCTTTGCCGCGCGCCGCAAAAGCGTGATCGGTGTCGATGTATCGCAACACGCGGTCGATACGATCAATCGCGGCCGGATCCATATCGTCGAACCCGAACTGGACATGCTCGTGCACGCGGCCGTGAAGCAGGGCTACTTGCGTGCGACAACGACGCCCGAGCCGGCCGATGCGTTCCTGATCGCGGTGCCGACGCCTTTCACCGAAGGGAACAAGCCGGACCTGGGCTACATCGAGGCCGCATGCCGGTCGATCGCGCCGGTGCTGAAGAAAGGCGACCTGGTGGTGCTGGAATCGACTTCGCCGGTCGGCGCGACCGAACAGGTGGCTGCATGGCTCGCCGCGCAGCGTCCGGACCTGACGTTCCCGCATCAGGCCGGCGAGCGTTCGGATATCCGGATCGCGCATTGCCCCGAGCGCGTGCTGCCGGGCCATGTGGTGCGCGAACTCGTGGAGAACGACCGGGTGATCGGCGGGATGACGCGCAAATGCGGCATGCGAGCGCAGGAGCTGTACGCGATGTTCGTGCGCGGCGAGTGCATCCTGACCGATGCGCGCACGGCAGAGATGTGCAAGCTGACCGAGAACGCGTTCCGCGACGTGAACATCGCGTTCGCGAACGAGCTGTCGGTGATCTGCGACCAGCTCGACATCAACGTATGGGAACTGATCCGGCTGGCGAACCGCCATCCGCGCGTCAGCGTGTTGCAGCCGGGGCCGGGCGTCGGCGGCCATTGCATCGCGGTCGATCCGTGGTTCATCGTCGATTCGGCGCCGGAGCACGCGCGGCTGATTCGCACCGCGCGCAACGTGAACGACGAGAAGCCGCATTTCGTCTACGAACGCGTGCGCCAGGCGGCGAGCCGGTTCCGCGAGCCGGTGATCGCGTGTCTTGGACTGGCGTTCAAGGCGGATATCGACGATCTGCGCGAGAGCCCGGCGATGGAGATCGTCGAAGCGCTGGCCGAGAGCGGCGGTGCGACGCTGCTGGTCGTCGAGCCCAACATCGCCGCGTTGCCGGCTGCGCTCGAAGCGAGGGCCCGGCTGTGCGACCTGAACACCGCCTTGGCCGAAGCCGACGTGATCGTCATCCTCGTCGATCACGCGCCATTCCGGCGCATGGACCCGGTGCGGTTGCAAGCCCGTGTCGTGATCGACACTCGCGGCGTACTGTCGCGCGGGTAACGGGGCGGGCGCGAAGGTCATGTTGCGAAACGCCGATACCGGAAAGTTGCTGGGTCGTCTCGAGGCGCTCGTTTGTACCGGGGCCCCCGGCCTTTATCGCGTGCTGACGTTCTGGGTCATCCAGCGGATCTATTCGCTGGACGAGCTCGGGCGTGCCGCGTCCAGCCTGTCGATCGCACAGATGATCGCCTTCTTCACGGCCATTGGCTGGGCGACGCTGATCCTGGTGCGCGTACCGGCGAGCGACGGGAAGCAGGCCGCGCGCGATGCGTTCTACTCGCTGGTGTCGATGGCCGGATGGACGACCGTGGCCGCCACGTTCGCATGCGTGCTGGTGTTCGCGACAGGTCTCGTCATGTTCGATCTCGGCGGCGTGGTTGCGTTGATGTGGGGCTGGACCGCGTATCAGCTCTCGCGGCATTTCTTCGTGTCGACCCGCCGGTACCGGGTTGCGATTGCGTTCGATTGCCTGCTGATTGCGGGATCGTGCGCGTTGCTTCGGGGCGGGACGTACCACGGCTGTTCCGCATCGTTGTGCCTCGCCGTTGCGCTGATCGCGGTGGCCGTCGCGATGTTCGTCACGATCGGTGCACCGGCGCGGCATGCGGTGTCGATGCGCATCGACGCGAAGGGATTGCAGTTCGGGTTGACCAATTTCCTGTCCGGCGGCATCGCGCTCGCGATCGTGCCCGCGGCGAAGGCGATGTGCGGCGCGTCGTTCGCCGGGATGCTGTCGTTGTTCGCGTCGGTCACCGCGATCGGCAATCTGCTGCCGCGTGCGATTTCGATCTCGCAGTTGCCCGATCTCGTGAAGAGGAAGAGGGACAAGGCACCGCTCGATGCGACGCTGGGCATCATGCGGCGCAACATCGACCTGTCCAACGTGGTCGTGCTCGCTGCGAACCTGGCGATGGTGGCAGGGCTGACCTGCTACTACGGGATCGACGGCAGAGGCACGTACGTGACGCTCGCGGGCGGCGTGCTGATGGCCATCCTGTGCGCGGCCGGCGTACTTGGCGTCGTCGGCAGCAACGTGATGATGGCTTTCGAGCAGAGCGCGGTCACTGCGCGCATCAACATCGGCACGTCGACGTTGTTCGGCGTGCTGCTCGGCGGCAGTGTCGCGATCGGCGGCGAAGCGGGGTTCTTCTGCATGCTCGCGGCCGCCGTGGCGGTGACGCTGATCCGGAACGCGATCGTCGTCATGCACGCGCGGCGGGTGTGTGCCGCGTATGGGGAATCGATCGGCGGGATTGACGTCACGGAGCCGAAGACGCTGCCGGCGGCGTCGGGGGCGCGCCGATGAGCGTGGCGATTCGAGCGCCCGCAAGCGGGCCGCATCGGCGTTCGCGGGTCGCCGACCTGGGAGTCGGCCTGCTGGCGCTCGCGTACGTCGTATTCTGCGTCAGCGACACGCTGCTCACGCTCGACGACGATCGTTCTCAGGTCGTGAAGATCGGCGCGTTCGGGCTGGTATTCACGGCGATCCTGCTGCGTCCGCGTTTTCACCGGATGGCCGTCGTCGTGCTGCCGGTCGCCGTGTCGCTCTGCATCGGGATGCTGCTGTCGTTCAATGCCTACGCTGGGATCGAGGAGTTCATCCGCTTCCTCTTCCCGGTCGCGATCACGGTGGCGATCTTCCCGTACCGCGACCGGCTCGATGTGCTGGTCAGGACGTTCGTCGGCGTGGTGGTGAGCAACGATCTGTTCCAGTTGTATGTCTACGTGTCGTATGCAACCGGGTTGCCGCTGTTCATGCCGGTCCGGATCGATTCGGGGTTGTTCCTGCGCGCGCAGGGGTGGATGGGCTTCTTTTCGGAATTCAGCTTCATCAATTTCTGCGCGTTCCTGCTGTGCCGCTGGTACTGGTCCGGCCGCCGTGCGGCGATCGCGTCATGGGGCTTCCTGTTCTTCGGGTTACTCGGCTTCTCGTTCAAGCTTTTCGCGGCGCTGGCGTTCTATCCGTTCGCGAGGAATGTCCGGGACGCGCGCGCGTGGCTGGCCGCTGCCGGCATCGCGGGTTTGGCGCTCGTGCTCGTGGCGGCGGGGATGCTGGATTCGCTGGTGAAGGTCGGCATGGCGAAGATCCTGTTCTACGTCGTCGCCGGCAATTCGGCACGCGCCGAATCCTATCGCGTGATGGCCGAGTCGATCGGCAACGGCAATCTGCTCGGCGAAGGTCTGGGCAGCTTCGGCGGCCCGGCATCGGTGCGGTTCTCGTCACCGCTTTACCCGCTCTATCACTTCGACTGGTATGGACTCGGCGGGCTGTTGAAAACCACCGACACGTTCTACCCGCATCTGTTCGTCGAGATGGGCGTGTTCGGTGCAATCGCGTGGCTGGTGTTCGTGCTGGGATACGGGCAGGGGCGGCGAAAGCCGGCCGTCTGGTTCTACATCGTCGGCGCGTTCTGCTTCGACAACGTCTTCTCGATGGCGTTTGTGTCGCCGTCTTACGTATTTTCCGCGCTGCTGGCCATGTACGCATTCTCCTGGGAGCGGCCGGGTGCCGGCCAGGCGTATCGAGGCGGTGCGGTGGAGGCTCATTCATGAAAATTCTCGTCGTCACGAACATGTATCTCGGCACCAATCGCGCAAGCCCGTGGCAAGGCGTGTTCGTGACCGAGCAGGTCGACGCGCTGCGGCGTTCCGGCGGCTGCACGGTCGATGTGCTCGTCATCGAAGGCTATCGCGACAAGGGCGAGTACCTGCGATCGATCGCGCCTGTCTGGAAGGCGGCACGATCGGGCAGGTACGACGTCGTGCATTACCACTTCGGCCTGAGTGCTTGCTCCGCGCCGCTGGTCCGGCTCTTTACGCGAGCTCGGGTCGTCATCACGTTTCATGGCACGGACATCCTCGGCCCGAGGTGGATGCGCGCGGTGTCGCAATCGATGGCCTGCTTCGCCCATGCCAGCATTGGCGTGAGCGCGGAAATCTCTGTGCGTTTGCGCGGGCTGCGCCGCCGCGTCGAAACGATCCCATGCGCTGTCGACGAGACTGTGTTCGACGCGCATCGCGACGACGCACAGACAATATCCACAGTGCCGATCGTCGTCTTTCCGTCGTCGCCGGAGCGCCCAGAGAAGAACTATCCGCTGTTTGCGCAGGTGCTGCGCCAGCTTTCGGAGCAGCACGGCATCCAGGTGCAAGAGCGGCACATCGACGGTCTCGATCGCGGCGAAGTGCGCGACCTGCTGGCACGCGCCGCGTGCCTGCTGATGACATCGACGCGGGAAGGGTCGCCGCAGTCTGTCAAGGAAGCTATGGCGCTTGGCCTGCCCGTCGTGTCGGTCGATGTCGGCAACGTGCGGCAACTGCTCGATGGGGTGGCGCCGGGCATGGTCGTGTTCGATCACGACCTCGGGCGCCTCACGAACGAACTTGCCGATGTCCTGCATGCCGGCGGACGATCCAACGGGCGCGAGCGACTGGCGGCGCTCGGTTGCTTCTCTTCGGATGTGTCGGCGAAGTTGAAGGTGCTGTATGCATCGCTTCGCCGGCCGTCTCGATTGGCTCACGATGTTCCGGATGTCGAAAAACACGATAGCGAGGTTGTGCGATGAAGCGCGCTGAATTCCTTTCATGCCCGATCGACCTGATGTCGATGAACGACACGGTGGACTGGATCGGTACGAGGGTGGAGCAACGGCAATTCACGCAGCACGTCGTCGTCAACGTCGCGAAGATCGTCAATCTGCAACGCGATACCGAGCTTGCCGCGTCGGTGCGCGAATGCGACATCGTCAACGTCGACGGCATGGGCGTTGTGTGGGGCGCGCGATTGCTCGGCATTCCCGTGCCGGAGCGCGTCGCGGGCGTGGACCTCTTCGATCGGCTGCTGGCGCTGGCCGACATGAAAGGGCTGCCGGTCTATCTGCTCGGTGCGATGCCGGAGGTCGTGGAGCGGGTTGTCGAGGTGGCGGCGGCGCGCTATCCGCGATTGCCGATTGCTGGATATCACCACGGCTACTTCCGGGACGACGAACAGGCGGTCGTGGACGATATCCACCGGTCGGGCGCGCGGTTGCTGTTCGTTGCGATCACGTCGCCGTACAAGGAAAACTTCATCAATCGCTGGAAATCGGAGTTGGGCGTCGATTTCGTGATGGGCGTGGGCGGCACGTTCGACGTGGTGGCGGGGAAGGTGGCGCGTGCGCCGCTGTGGATGCAGCGCAGTGGGCTGGAGTGGGCGTTTCGCGTGATCCAGGAACCGGGGCGGATGTGGAAGCGCTACCTGTCGACCAACAGCCGGTTCCTGGCGATGCTGGCGTGCGCGTATGTGTCCCGGTTGTTCCGTCGGAAAGGAGCGGTCAATGCGTAGTGGATTCGTTGTTGCCGCATGCATGTTCGCCGCATCGGTTTGCCACGCGGGCGCGGAAAGCGACGCGCCTGACGAGACGCACATCTACCGATCAGACTGGGCGAATGGTATCGATCCGCGGCTTCGACTGCAGGAACCGACGCCGCAGAACATCGCGACCTCCGGTATTCACGGTGCACTGTTGAAGGTGACGATGCACCGCTCGCAGGACTTCCGTGGTGTAGCGAGCGGGATGCCGCGTTCGGAGGTCAGTTTCTCGCCGGTGTTTCGCTTCATCGATGGCCACGACTACGAGGTGCGGTGGTCGACCGTGATCCCCGCTGACTACCGGTTCGACTCCAGGCAGCCGGAGCTCATCGCGCAGTTGCATCAGGGCGGCAATGACGGATCGCCGCCGTTTGCATTGCTGCTGAACGACGGGAAGTACGAAGTCGACGTACGCGGCGCGCCGGGCACGCCGAGCCAGTCGTTTGCGTTTGGCGACCCGGCGGCGGACAGGGGGCAGCCGGTGTGGTGGGTGTTGCGGTACCGGCCAGACGGTCGCGGCGTCGGCGCGCTGACCGACGTGTACCGGAACGGTGAGCGCGTCGTGCACGTCGCAGGTGTCCCGAATGCGTATCCGGACGATCGCAACGCTTACTTCAAACTCGGCCTTTACAAATGGTGGTGGAAGACACGCCCGTCCGATGTGACCGAACGGACGATGTATTACGGCGACATCGAGATGAAGAAGGTGCGCTAGACGGCTGGTGGAATCGAGCCGTGCATGTGTCGGGCCGGCTTGCCGGAAGCCTGATGACGACGTTGCCGTCGCCTATCGGGCTTCCGGCGAACCGTGTCAACCGTTCCGGAAAATCTCGCTATACGCACTCAACGCCGGCACACCGCCGAGATGCGCATACAGCACCTTAGACCCCGGTTCGAATTCCCCAAGCCGTACCTTGTCGATCATCCCGTGCATCGACTTCCCTTCGTAGACCGGATCGGTCAGCATGCCTTCGAGCCGCGCACACAGGCGAATCGCGTCGAGCGTGCCGTCGTTCGCCAGCCCGTATTCGGGGCCGGCGTAGCGTGTGTCGAGCACCACGTCCGCCGCGGTGATCGGCCGGCCGAGATCGACGAGCTCGGCGGTGTGCCGCGCGATGCGAGTGATTTGTTCGTGCGTGCGCTCGGGCGTGGCCGACGCGTCGATTCCGATCACGCGGTCGGCGCGTCCATCGGCGGCGAAGCCAACGACCATCCCCGCCTGCGTGCTGCCAGTGACCGAGCACACGACGATGTAGTCGAACTTGAAGCCGAGTTGCGCCTCCTGCGCCCGCACCTCTTCCGCGAAACCGACGAAGCCGAGCCCGCCCAGCGGATGCTCGGAACAGCCGGCCGGAATCGGGTAAGGCTTGCCGCCCGCCTGCCGCACGCTCTCCATCGCTTCTTCCCAACTGCGGCGAATGCCGATGTCGAAGCCATCGGACACGAGCCGCACGTCCGCGCCCATCATGCGCGACAGCTGGATGTTGCCGACGCGGTCGTACACCGGATCTTCGTAGTTGACCCAGTGCTCCTGTACGAGCACGCATTTCATTCCGAGATGCGCGGCGACGGCCGCGACCTGACGCGTCTGGTTCGACTGCACGCCGCCGATCGACACGAGCGTATCCGCGCCTTGCTCGAGTGCGTCGGGGACGAGGTATTCGAGCTTGCGCGTCTTGTTGCCGCCGAACGCAAGGCCACTGTTGCAGTCCTCGCGCTTCGCATACAGCTCGACCTTGCCGCCGAGGTGCTCGCTCAGGCGCTTGAGCGGCTGGATCGGTGTCGGGCCGAACGTGAGCGGATAACGGGGGAAACGTTGCAGGTTCATCGGCGTGCTCCGGAAAGCGGTGGACAGGGCGAATCATCGGTTTGCTCGGGCGCGGCCGGCAGGCCGTGTCCCGACGAGAAAAATGATAGGCAGAAGCGCGAGAAATGAGCTTGCGAAATAAATTGAGACGGCCTACGTTATCGACGATACGAGAACGGCATAAACAATTTCGATTCGTTGAAATGGAGGATGACGCAATGAAATTAGATCGAGGCAGCGCGCCGCCGGCCGATGCCGCACCGGTGCTCGATCGCATCGACCGCGCGATCCTGCGGCAACTGCAGCAGGACGCGTCGATCTCCAACGTGAGCCTCGCGGCGAAGGTGAAGCTGAGCGCGCCGGCGTGCCTGCGTCGCGTCGAGCGGCTGAAGGAAATGGGGCTGATCCGCGGCATCGTCGCGTTGCTCGACCCGAAGCCGCTCGGGGCGGGGATGCTGGTCGTGATCGGCTTCGTGCTCGATCGCTCGACGCCCGAAGCGTTCGCCGCGTTCGAGAAGGCCGCGCAGAAAGTGTCGGGGTGCGTCGAGTGTCACGTGGTGACCGGTGAGTTCGACTACTTCATGCTGGTGCGCACGCGCGACAACGACAGCTTCAACCGGCTGCACGCCGAGCAGCTGCTATACCTGCCGGGCGTGCGGCAGGTGCGCTCGTTCATGGTGCTCAAGGAGATTCTTTCGACGCATGCGCTGCCGTTGTAGCGCATCGCGATGCGGCTGACGGCACATGCGGTGTTGGCGGCATGCGCACAAAACGAAGTGAGCACGATCGGCACGGGCGTCTCACCTGCGGCGCCGCATGACCAAGGCCAACCTCCACGCGTTCGAACACGGCGGTAAAGGCATATCGCCTCGCTCATCGCCGTGACAAATCGACTCGCTACCGCTTCCGCCTTCTCGGGTCGATGCCGTTTTGTTCCAGTAGCTTTCGCAGGCGTGTGTTTTCGCCCCACAGCGTAGCGAACGCGATCAACATCATCAGGGTGGGAAACCACTCGCCGGTCGCGGCGATGATGGTCCATCCTACGACGGCGCAAATCAACGCCGTGACGATGAGAAGCAAGTGATCCACAATCCACTTCATCGCGCACCCCGGATTGCAGTGTTTGCCTTCAACCCGAGATAGCTATGCGGGCCGGGCGCGAGAACTTCGGGATGCCGCAGGATTTGCGCCATGATCAACGGCTGAACCGCAAGGCGGTAGCGCGTGCCCCATTGTGCGACTGCCGAGGACAGGTTGCTTCCGTGTTTGCCGATGCCGCATGCCGACGCAGCATCTGTCGCGACCATCAGGCTACCGATGACCGCACCCGGATAGACGCTGCCGAGGATCGCCCCCGTGACGGTTGCCACTTCGAGTTTTGTGGTTGCGCCAAGCAATTCTGCGACCGTCGCATCCGGACCTGGCGTCTTTAGCGCGCCCATCATCGTGCCGATACTCGCCACCGCTGTTTGCAGGGTTGCGAATAGCGTTGTGGGAACCGGCAAATGCAGCGCGGTCATGGTGGCTTGAAACGTTTCCGAAAAGCTCAAACATCTCGGTGTTGCCACGGGCAATTCTCCTGACGAATCGACTTATTCTACCGATTCGTCTTCGCCCACCCTCTCAAATTGTGTGCTCGTGTTCCGTGACTATCTCGCGGGAAATGTGACGAGTGGAGACTCGACGAAAATTCTTGATACGGTTGAAAAAGCGCTCGACAACATTGCGTGTGCGCTCAGCGTTGCCACGGCGCTCCGCAAGACTGCCGCGCCGTCTTGCCGAGTCGATCGCGCGCCGTGTGCAGCATCGCCGCATCGAGTTCACCGTCATCGGCAAGCGCCTTCAACGCAGCCAGCACGATGCTCCCCCGATCGACTTCGAAGAACGCACGCAGCGCCTCGCGCGTATCGCTGCGGCCGAACCCGTCGGTGCCGAGCGTCACGTAGCGGCGCGGGACGTACGCGCGGATCAGCTCGGGCACCGCGCGCACGTAGTCGGTCGCCGCGATCACGGGGCCTTGCGTCGCGGCAAGCATCGCTTCGACGTACGGCCCACGCGGCACATCGCCAAGCCGCGCCAGCCGTTCGGCCTCCATCCCGTCGCGCTGCAACTCGCTGAAACTCGTGACGCTCCACACGGCGGCATCGATGCCCCAGTCGTCGTGCAGCATCCGCTGCGCGGCGAGCACTTCGCCGAGGATCGCGCCCGCGCCGAGCAACTGCACGCGCGCCGTCGCGTTCGAGCCGGAGGGCAGCCGGTGCATGCCCGTCAGGATGCCTTCGCGTCGCGCGGCCGGATCGTCGTCGGGCATCGACGGCTGCGCGTAGTTTTCGTTCATCACCGTCACGTAATAGAACACGTCGCGCTGTTGCTCGACCATCTCGCGCATGCCGGCATCGACGATCGTCGCGACTTCGTACGCGAACGCGGGATCGTACGCGCGGCAGTTCGGGATCGTGGACGCCGCGAGATGGCTGCTGCCGTCCTGGTGCTGCAGCCCCTCGCCGCCGAGCGTCGTGCGGCCCGACGTCGCGCCGACGAGGAAGCCGCGCGAGCGCTGGTCGGCGGCGGCCCAGATCAGGTCGCCGATGCGCTGGAAGCCGAACATCGAGTAGTAGATGTAGAACGGCAGCATCGGCAGGTCGTGCACGCTGTACGCGGTCGCTGCGGCGATCCACGACGACACCGCGCCGGCCTCCGAAATGCCTTCCTCGAGAATCTGCCCGCGCGTGTCCTCGCGGTAGTAGAGCATCGAGCCGAGATCCTCGGGCTCGTAGCGCTGCCCGAGCGGCGAGTAGATGCCGACCTGCCGGAACAGGTTCGCCATGCCGAACGTGCGCGCTTCGTCCGCGACGATCGGCACGACACGCGGGCCGAGCGCCGGGTCTTTCAGCAGCGCGGCCAGCATGCGCACGAGCACCATCGTCGTCGACATCTCGCGGCCGCCCGCGTCCAGCGCGAACGCACCCCAGGCCGGTGTCGGCGGGACGGTGAGCCCCTCCGACGCCACCATCCGCCTTCTGGGCAGATAGCCGCCCAGGGCAGCCCGGCGAGCGTGCAGGTAGCGCATCTCGGGGCTGTCTTCGGCCGGTTTGTAGAACGTGAGCTGCTCGACGTCGAGATCCGACAGCGGCAGCCGGAAACGGTCGCGGAACGCCTTCAGGTCGTCGACGTCGAGCTTCTTCTGCTGGTGGGTCGTCATCCGGCCCTGGCCGGCCGTACCCATGCCGTAGCCCTTCATCGTCTTCGCGAGGATCACGGTCGGCTGGCTGCGATGAGCCAACGCGCGCGCATACGCGGCGTGCAGCTTGCGTGCGTCGTGGCCGCCGCGGCGCAGGCGGTCGATTTCCACGTCGGTGAGCTGCGCGGCGAGTGCGTCGAGCGCCGGGTCGCGGTTGAAAAAGCGCGCGCGGTTGTACGCGCCGTCGTTCGCGGAGAAGGTCTGGAACTGGCCGTCGACGGTGTCGGCGAACGCACGGGCGAGCGCGCCTGCATGATCGCGGGCGAACAGCGGATCCCAGTCGGATCCCCACAACACCTTGATCACGTTCCAGCCGGCACCGGCGAACAGCGCCTCGAGTTCGTCGATCACGCGGCCGTTGCCGCGCACCGGGCCGTCGAGCCGCTGCAGGTTGCAGTTGATCACGAACACGAGGTTGTCGAGCCCCTCGCGCGCGGCGAGCGACAGTGCGCCGAGCGATTCGGGCTCGTCCATCTCGCCGTCGCCGAAGAAACCCCATACGGTGCGGTTCGTGGTGTTCGCGAGGCCGCGATGCTGCAGGTAGCGCATGAAGCGCGCCTGGTAGATCGCGTTGATCGGGCCGATGCCCATCGAGCCGGTCGGGAATTGCCAGAAGTCGGGCATCAGCCACGGATGCGGATACGAACACAGGCCGGGCCCGGCGATCTCGCGGCGGTAGTGCTTCAGGTGCGCTTCGTCGAGGAAGCCTTCGAGATACGCGCGCGCATAGACGCCCGGCGACGAATGCGGCTGGAAGTAGACGAGGTCGCCGCCCGTGCCGCGTTCGCTGCGTTCGCCAGTTTCGCCGCTGCCGTCGCCCGTTGCCGCGCGGAAGAAATGGTTGAAGCCGACTTCGAACAGGTCGGATGCCGACGCGTAGCTCGCGATGTGGCCGCCCAGCTCGCCGTACGCGCGGTTCGCGCGCACGACCATCGCGAGCGCGTTCCAGCGCAGCGCGGCCGACAGCCGCTCTTCGAGCTCGACATCGCCCGGATAGGGCGGCTGGTCGTGCGCGGCGATCGTGTTCACGTACGGCGTGACGGGCCCGCGCGCCGCCGCGAGGCCGCTCGCGTGCGCATGCGCGGCGAGCCGGTCGAGCAGGAACTGCGCGCGATCCCGGCCGACGTGCGCGACGACCGCGTCGAGCGCTTCGAGCCATTCAGCGGTTTCTTCGGGGTCGGCGTCGGCGTGCGCGAGGTTCGCGCGCCGCGTGGCGTCGAGTCCGTTCGACAGGTCCGTCATCGCAGGTCTCCCGCGCACCGGTTCGGAGCGGCGCGCAATCAGTGGCAATCGGTCGAATCATGCTACCCGCCGATCCGCAAAATATGCGTCTGATTTCATTGGGAATTCTGCTGCGGATAGTGTAAATATTCCGGTTACGGCCACTCTTCCGGAATATTTCGACCATGAGCGCAAACCCGCGGCGGCTCGACCGCATCGACATCGGCATCCTGAACCAGCTTCAGCAGAACGCGCGGATCACGAACGCGGAACTCGCGCGGGCGGTGAACCTGTCGGCCACGCCCTGTTTCAACCGCGTGCGCGCGCTGGAGAAGCTCGGGCTGTTCCGGCAGCAGGTCACGCTGCTCGACCCGGAGCCGCTCGGGCTGCGGATCAACGTGTTCATCCAGGTCAGCCTCGAGAAGCAGGTCGAGGATGCGCTGCAGCGCTTCGAGGAAGCGATTTCGCAGCGGCCCGAGGTGATGGAGTGCTACCTGATGTCGGGCGACGCCGACTACCTGCTGCGCGTCGTGATGCCCGACATGCGCACGCTCGAGCGCTTCATCATCGAGCGGCTGACGACGATTCCCGGCGTGTCGAACATCCGGTCGAGCTTCGCGCTGAAGCAGGTGCGTTACAAGACCGCGCTGCCGCTGCCGTCGGCGGGGCTGACGCTCGTTGATCCGGACGAATCGGCGTCCGACTGGAGCTGAACGCACCTTCGCGAGCGACACCGCCGGCTGGCCGACGAAACGGCGACAGTCGCCCGACACCGTCGAAAGGGACCGAACGACATGCGCGCCAGCGCATTGCACCTTCACGACGCCGCGCGAAGCGATCGCGTATGCTCGTCCGGTCGCCGGCGCAGGCAGCCACCGGAGCCGGTTCATTCGTGTGACGACCCATCAACGAGCGAGGACAGCATGGCTAAACAGACGATGGCGGAATATCTGGCGAAGACGCTGGCGGCAGCGGGCGTCGAGCGCATCTGGGGCGTGACGGGCGACAGCCTGAACGGCCTGTCGTTCAGCCTGAGCCAGATCGGCTCGATCCGCTGGATGCATACGCGGCACGAGGAAAGCGCCGCGTTCGCGGCCGGCGCGGATGCCGCGTCGACCGGGCGGCTCGCGGTGTGCGCGGGCAGTTGCGGCCCCGGCAACCTGCACCTGATCAACGGGCTCTACGACTGCCACCGCAATCACCAGCCGGTGCTCGCGATCGCCGCGCACATTCCGTCGACCGAGATCGGCCTCGGCTACTTCCAGGAAACCCATCCGCAGGAGCTGTTCCGCGAATGCAGTCACTTCGCGGAACTCGTGACCAACGCGTCGCAGTTCCCGCGCGTGCTCGCGCGCGCAATGCGCACCGCGATCGACGAGCGCGGCGTCGCGGTGATCGTGCTGCCGGGCGACATCGCGCTCGGCA
>NZ_JAAGPB010000216.1:0-13574 GCF_017104585.1 Burkholderia sp. Ac-20392 | reverse complement strand
AGCCGTGTTGGCCTGCGGCGCCACGGCCACCGATGCTTCGCTCGTCAGCATCAGGAACGTGAACGTTTCGCGCAGGTACAGGCGGACGACCTTGTCGGTGTGACTCGTGTAGCCGATCGATACGTCTTCCCCGAGGTGCAGCTCGTAATCGCCGCCGCGCGTGGACAGCACGCAGCCGCCGCTGATCGCCGGCGCCCAGATGATCTCGCCGCTGACGATCCGCTTGATATGGCCGAGGACCGGATAGCCCTGGTCGCGCGCTTCGCTGAGCGCCGTGTACGCATCCGAGCCGAGCACGACCGAGTACGGGCCGTCGACGCCGGCAAGCCGCAGCGCCTCGAGCGCGTCGCTGATCGCGTCGGGATAGGCGCTCACATCCGCCGGCAGCGTGAGCTTGCGGTTCGACGTGCCTTCGCGGATGCCGACGATGCCGGCGGCCTGGTAGCCGTCGAAAATCGCGTCGTCTTCGGCGAACGCGAGCCGCTGCGCGGCGTCCTTCGCCGGTTGCCAGTCGGCGTCGCGCGCGCCGCGCTCGACGCTGTCGATCGCATCGCGGCTCAGCTCGAACGGCACGGTCAGCTCGACGATCGTGCGGACTTCGCGCAGCCGCGCATTCACTTGCTCGCGCGGGGCGGCGACGTCGACGAGATGCCCGGTGCCGACGGCCGACAGCTCGGGGCCTTCGGGGCCGTCGACGTCGACGACGCGGCGGCCGGCCACCGATCGTTTGAACGTGCGTGCCACTTCCTCCTCGATTTGTTCCCAGGCGGAGGACGAGATCGGGGCGAGTTCGCGGTGCAGGTTATTCATGGGTTCTGGTTGCCTCACGTCTGCGAAAACACTTCATGGTGGGCCGATCGGCTGACGGACTGCGCCTGATGCCAGGCAGGCCGATCGCGGGCGAAAATGCATATTAGCAGGCTCTATTGACACCACTGCAGCACAAATCGAAACGACACCCTGCGGTGGCGCAACTGTTCTGCAATTCGCGTGGGGGGCGACGGCGCGCGCGTGGGGCACGGCGCAATGGGATGGCTGCGATACCTGCGGCGTGCCGGTGGTAACGCCGCGCGGGCCGCGTTCGACGCTATGCGGAATCTGTTCCGGTCGACGGGCTATCGCGTGTCGTTCATTCTTGTGAACATTCATCCAGCCGGGATTCCGGAAGCTGGAGCGGGCGGCGTTCAGTAGCCGCGCCCGAGCCCGGATGAACCATAGACGCAGCCTATTGAGGCTTCACAACCAAGTGGAGGTCGTTCATCGCACGACGACGCGTCTCGCCCGGCGCGGGGTTGGCGCGCCGGACTGCCCTCGGCGATTGGCGTTACGACGGCACGCCTTTCAGCGAGCCGATTTTCAGCGAGCCGTCGCGATGCGGCGCGGACGACGCGGGCGCCGGCTCGGCGGCCTCTGCGGCCTCTGCGGCCGGCGCCGAGCGATCGGCGAGCGCCTCGAGCAGGTCGGCGGACGGCACGAAGAACAGCGAGCCGGTGACCGCGCGGCTGTAGTCGAGCAGGCGGTCGTAGTTGCCGGGCGGGCGGCCGACGAACATGTTCTCGAGCATCTGCTCGATCGGCGCCGGCGAGCGCGCGTAGCCGATGAAGTAGGTGCCGAATTCGCCCGCGCCCGGGCGCCCGAACGGCATGTTGTCGCGCAGGATCTTCACTTCCTGGCCGTCCTCGTCGAGCGTGGTCAGCGAGCTGTGCGAGCACGACGGCTTCACGTCCGGCGCGAGCTCGATGTCGGACAATTTGGTGCGGCCGATGATGCGCTCCTGCGTCTCGACCGCGAGCGCGTTCCAGCCGGCCATGTCGTGCAGGTACTTCTGCACGATCACGTAGCTGCCGCCCGTGAATTCCGCGTCTTCGTCGCCGATCACCGTGAAGTCGACCGCCTCGCGGCCTTCCGGGTTCTCGGTGCCGTCGACGAAGCCGATCATCGCGCGCTGGTCGAAATTGCGGAAGCCGTGCACCTCGTCGACGACCGTGACGGCATCGCCGAGCGCGCCGAGCAGCTGCGTCGCGAGTTCGAAGCACAGGTCCATCGCTTCCGCGCGGATGTGCAGCAGGATGTCGCCCGGCGTCGCGACCGCGACGCGCTGCCCGGCGCCGAATTCGCGGAACGGATGCAGCGCGGCGGGGCGCGGGTTGCCGAACAGCGCATCCCACGCGTCGGCGCCGAAGCCGCACACGCAGGTGAGGTTGCCGCCCGGCACGCGCTTGCCGACCGAGCGCACGAGCGCGGCGATGTCGCCGCACCAGGAGCGGATCGTGTCGGCGTGATCGGCGCCGGGATTGATCGTCGCCACGAGGAAGATCGCGCTGCGCGTGATCGTGCTGTGAACGTTCTGGGAGAGCGGGGGAGGTGTCTGCATCGTGGGCTGCCGGTCAGTCATGTCGGGACGGAAGTGCCGTGCCGCGCGAAGGCGAACGGTTGAACTGTGTCATGCGACTGTTCTCTTTGTGTCATGCGGATGAAGGACATTGCGCGGACATCGCGCAACGGGCCGCAGCGGTGGCGGCCGGCCGCACGGCGCGTGACCTGCCCGCACCGCGTAACGTCGTCGAGCAAGCAATCTAGCAGCTTCGGCCAGTCTTTGGAACACGTATCGCCAAACTGTCATGCGAATGCGTCAAACAGGGCCGGATTTTGGGCGGCGCCCGCGCAGCTGTACTCCTGGCGCCTGCAGCGCTGTGCTCTTGAGCGTGCGTGCCGCGTGCAGTAGATTAGGTCCCGCTGCGCCCGCCGACGAGGAGCGTCATCATGAACCTGCTGGAAGCGATGCGTGTGTATGTCGCGGTGGTCGAGCACGGCGGCCTGGCCGGTGCGGCGTCCGAGCTGCAACTCGACGAAACGCAGGTGAGCGAACGGATCGACGGCCTCGAACGGTATCTCGGCTGCCGCCTGCTGCTGTGCCGCGACCACGACGACGTTGCCTGCACCGATGCGGGCGACGCGTTCCACGTGTGCTGCCGCCGGACGCTGTCCGCGGTCGAGCAGGCGACCGGCGCGGCCGGCTCGCATGGGCAGGATCTGCCGGATCTGCCCGACGCGCACGCCACCGTGCATGCCGCCGCGCGCGACGCGACTTTCCCGCCGCCCGGCGCCGTTCAAGCTTCATCACCGCGACTGTCACCTTGAATACGACCACGCTTTCCTGCTCGCCGGCCGAGCGCATTCGCCGCCGCTTCGGCCATTTCCTGCACGCCGCCGAACTGGCCGGGCTGATCGTGATCGGGCTCGCGACCGCGTTCGCGATGGTGCAGGAAGCGTGGAAGGTCGTGCTCGCGGGTGAAGTGTCGCTGACCGACCTGCTGCTGATGTTCCTGTACCTCGAGGTGCTCGCGATGGACGTGCGCTACCTGCGGCTCGGCCGGTTGCCCGTGCGGTTTCCGCTGTTCATTGCGATGACGTCGCTCGCACGCGACCTGATACTGCGCGGTGCAACCGACAGCCCCGAGCGGATGTTGATGACGACCTTCGGGATCGTGCTGCTCGCGGTGGGCGTGCTGATCCTGAGTTTTGGCCAGCACCGCTTCCCGGCCGACGTCGCCGATGTCGAGGACGATGCGCATGCGCGCAGGTAAGGAAGAACGAGCGACAAGCCGCATGCATGGTCGATGTCTCTGCAAGGAGGGTGCCGGATGAACACGCATTCCGTCGAAACGAAACAGGCGATCGAACTGCAGCACGCGGCGTCGGACGCCTACCGGCTGGCGCGCGACACGCGCGATGCCGATCCGGCGCTCGCACGCGCGCCGTCCGTCGCCAGGCTGCAGCGAGAGGCTGCGCACGCGTACGCCGATGCGGCCCGTGCACGCGTGGCGGCCACCGGCATCTGAATCGAACCCCGGCGTGCCGCGTGTGGTGCGGCGGCTGCCACCGACCATCCAACCGAGCGAGGTGTCGCATGACAAAGCAACTGATCGTCGCCGTGTTCGACAGCGTCGACACGGCCCGCCAGGCCGCGAACGATTTCGAGGCGCTGTCGGAGAAGGACGAAGGATTCCACGTCGAGAACGGGGTCGTCGTCGAGAAGGACGCGACCGGAAAGCTGGCGGTACTCCACGCCGAATCGCGGCCGTTCAAGGGTGGCGTGATCGGCGCGATCGCGGGCGGTTTGCTCGGCCTGCTCGCCGGGCCGCTCGGCGTGGTCACCGGCATGGCGGCCGGCGCGGGGGCCGGCATTCTCGCGGAAGCGGCCGGCAATGCGCTGCTCGACGGCACGTTCGTCGAGACGATTGCGGCACGGCTCGTGCCCGGCAGCGTCGCGGTCATCCTGGAAGCGAAGGAGGACACGCCGTTCTCGGTCGACAACGTCGTGACGGGATTCGGCGGCAAGGTGTTCCGCCAGACGCTCGATTGAGCGTGTCGTTGTCGAACCGCAACAGGAGAACCGCATGCGCATCGAACAATCGTACCGGCGCTTCGACATCGCGGCGACGCTGTCGCCGCTGCCCGGCAACGGCAACCGCGCAATCGCGGTCGTCGACGTGACGACCGACGATCCGGCCCGCATCGCCGATCTCGGCACCGGGCAATTCCTGCAGATCCGCAAGTGGGTCGAGTCGAACGACGTTGCGATGCTGACGGTCGTGTTCGACGAATGCAAGGTCGCGATCGATCACTACGCAGACAACGTCGACGACGCTTGAGTGCACGCGGGGCCCGCGCATGACCGGGCTTCGCTTGGCCGCCGCCCGACGGCCATCGGCCAACCGCGCCGACGCGCGCCGGCCCCACGCCCGGTGAATGGTTGCCGCGCGATCGCGCGGGGCCGCGCCGTGGCGTTCGAATCTGTTCACCACGCCGGCCCGATTTCACGTTTCCTCGCCAAACTGTCACTTACATTCGTCGAAATGACGCAGTAGGATGCCGAACCTTGTCTAGATGAGATTCGCATTGCTATCCGCCTTCAATTTCGATAACGGACGAGGTTCGCACCGGGACACCCGCGCCCGGCCACGGCTATCCGGCTTCGTGCAACGGCGCGGCCATGCCGCCCGCGCATCGCACGCCGGTTCACCGCTGGCGGGGCGAGGCGGATGAAGCTCTACGAGAAATTTGCAAACGACATAGAGAGACTCATCCGGCAGGGCGTATATCGACACGGCGATCGTGTGCCTTCGGTGCGGCAGGCGAGCCAGCAGCACCGGATCAGCATCACGACCGTGCTGCACGCGTATCTGCTGCTGGAAAGCCGCGGGCTGCTCGAAAGTCGGCCGCAGTCGGGCTATTTCGTGAACCTGCGGCGCGACGACAGCCATGCGCCGGTGCGCGAATTGCGGCCGTCGAAGCCGATCGCGATCTCGTCGTCGGTCGACGTGAGCCGGCTGGTGCTGTCGACGCTGCGCTCGATCGGTACCGACGACGCGGTGCCGCTCGGCTCGCCGTATCCGGACCCGAGCCTGTTCCCGTTCGAAAAGCTGAACCGCTACGCGTATGCGGCCGGCCGCGACAAGTCGCTGTGGGGCGTGACGGACGGGCTGCCGCCCGGCCATCCGCGGTTGATCCGCCAGATCGCACGCCGCTACCTGGAAAACGGGATGTCGGTCGACCCGAACGAGATCATCGTGACGGTCGGCGCGACGGAGGCGATCAACCTGTGCCTGCAGGCCGTTGCGAAGCCGGGCGACACGATCGCGGTGGAATCGCCGACGTTCTACGCGATGCTGCATGCGATCGAGCGGATGGGGATGAAGGCGATCGAGGTGGCGACGCATCCGGAATACGGGATCGATATCGCCGCGCTGGCCGCGATCGCGAAATCGCAGCCGATCGCCGCGTGCATGGTGATGCCGAACTTCCAGAACCCGCTCGGCTTCCAGATGCCCGATGAGCGCAAGCGCGAGCTGGTCGAGTTCGCCGCGAAAGCCGATCTGCCGCTCATCGAGAATGGCGTGTACAACGAACTGTACTTCGGCAACATGCATCCGAGCACGCTGAAGTCGTTCGACCGACACGACATCGTGCTGCATTGCTCGTCGTTCTCGAAGAGCCTGACGGCTGCGTACCGGATCGGCTGGGCGCTGCCGGGCCGCTATCGCGAGCAGGTCGAGAAGCTGAAATTCCTGAACACGCTCGCGACGCCGTCGCTGCCGCAACTCGCGATCGCGGAGTTTCTCGAACGCGACGGCTACGAGCATCACCTGCGGCGGATTCGCAAGGCCTACGCGCAGCAGGCGAACCTGATGCGGACGATGGTGTCGCGATTCTTCCCGGAAGGCACGCGCATTTCGAGCCCGGCCGGCGGGTACGTGCTGTGGATCGAGCTGCCCGCACAGGTCGACGCGATGCGGCTGTACCAGCTCGCGCTGGAGCAGGGGATCACGATCGGGCCCGGCTACATGTTCTCGATCACGGACAGCTACCGGAATTTCATCCGGCTGAACTACAGCAGCCCGTGGTCGCCGGAGATCGAACAGGCCGTGATCACGGTCGGCAAGCTCGCCGCCTACTGCGTCGACTGAACGGTCCGCCGCGAGTCGCGCGTCGCGCGCGGCGTCACGTCAGCCGGTACGACTGCGCGCCCGTTCCCGCGAGCGTGCCGCCGTCGACGATCAGGTATTCATTGCGAATCGGCTTGCCGTCGAACCAGCATTGCAGGATCTCCAGCGTGCCGGCCGCGTAGCGCGCCTGCGCGGACAGCGACGTGCCGGAGATGTGCGGAGTCATCCCGTTGAACGGCATCGTGCGCCACGGGTGATCGGCCGGCGCCGGCTGAGGAAACCACACGTCGCCGCCGTAGCCCGCGAGATGCCCGGACGTGACCGCATTCACGACCGCGTCGCGGTCGACCAGCTTTGCGCGAGCGGTGTTGACCAGGTACGCGCCGCGTTTCATGCGCGCGATCATCGCCGCGTCGAACAGGTGCTCGGTCGACGGGTACAGCGGGATCTGCAGGTTGACGATATCGACGGCGCTTGCGAGCGACGCGGCATCGGCGTGATACGTGAGCCCGAGTTCCTGCTCGATCGATGCATCGAGCCGGTGACGCTGCGTGTAGTGCAGATGCAGGCCGAACGGCTTCAGCCGGCGCAGCACGGCGAGCCCGATGCGCCCCGCGCCGACCGTGCCGAAATGCATGCCTTCGACGTCGTAGCTGCGCGACACGCAATCGGCGATGTTCCAGCCGCCTTGCTGCGCGATCGCATGCGACGGCAAGTAGTTGCGCACCAGCGCGAGCGTCGTCATCACCACGTGCTCGGCCACGCTGATGCTGTTCGAGCCGGTGACTTCGGCGACGGTGATGTGGGCGCGCGCGGCGGCATCGAGATCGACGTGATCGGAGCCGATGCCGGCCGTCAGCGCGAGCTTCAGCTTCGGTGCACGGGCGATCCGTTCGGCCGTCAGGTACGCGGGCCAGAACGGCTGCGAGATCACCACGTCTGCTTCGGGCAGCCGGCGCTCGAATTCGGAGTCGGGGCCGTCCTTGTCGCTTGTGACGATCAGCGTGTGGCCGTGCGCTTCCATGTAGCCGCGCAAGCCGAGCGCGCCGGATACCGAGCCGACGAGTTCGCCGGGCTGGAAGCCGGGCGGGCCGGCCGGCGTCGGCGCGGTTTGGCCGTCCGCGTAGTGCGTGATGACCGGAATCGCATCGCGTACGTAACGCGGCGGATAGCCGTCCACGGGATCGGGGTAGAGCACGCACAGGACGGTGGCCATCGGGTAGCACTCCGGGTGACGGGGGGAAGGCGCGCGGCATGCGGATTGCGCAGGACGCGCGACGGGTGCGGCAGGCGACGGGTGTGTTGCGCCGCAACGTTGGTGACGTTCTACGCCCGTCATGGATCGCATACAAGCTACAGTGCGTGTTTGCGTGCGCTGCGGGGGCGTCTGTACCTGTTCTTTTCATGAGGGACGCCGATAATGGGATCGTTACCTCACTCTGCGGGAGCGACGTCATGTCCGGAAGCGATTCCTCGTCTTCACGTCCCGATCTCACGCAAGGCATCGCGCTCGACGATCTCGCCGACGGTGCAATGATCGAGGGCCATGTCGGCGATGCAGCGGTGCTGCTGGTACGCCGCGCCGACGAACTGTTTGCCGTGGGCGCACAGTGCCCGCACTACGGCGCGCCATTGGCCGACGGCCTGCTGGAAGGCGACACGATCCGTTGCCCGTGGCATCACGCGGCGTTCTGCCTGCGCACCGGCGAGCTGCTGCGCGCACCGGCACTCGACGGGTTGACGTGCTGGCGCGTCGAACGCCGCGACGGCCGCGCCGTCGTGGTCGATGCTCGGCCGGCCGCCGTGCCGCCTGCGCTGAATGCGGCCGGGCTGCCCGCGTCGGTGGTGATCGTCGGCGGCGGCGCCGCGGCAATTGCGGCCGCGGTGACGCTGCGGCAGGAAGGCTATCCGCATCCCGTCACGCTGCTCACCGCCGATGCCGATCCGCCGTACGACCGGCCGAACCTGTCGAAAGACTATCTCGCCGGCACAGCCGACGCCGACTGGCTGCCGCTGCGCGCGCCGTCGTTCTATGCGGACCATCACATCGACGTGCGGTGCGGCATGCGTGTCGCGCGGATCGATCCCGCGCAGCAGGCGGTCGAACTGGCCGACGGCAGCCGTGTCGGATACGGCGCGCTGCTGCTTGCAACGGGCGCCGAGCCGAACCGGCTGACCGTGCCTGGCGCGGATCTGCCGCACGTGTGCGTGCTGCGCTCGCGCGCCGATTGCGACGCATTGATCGGCAAGCTGAAAACGGCGCGACGCTGCGTCGTGGTCGGCGCGAGCTTCATCGGACTCGAAGCGGCCGCCGCGTTGCGCACGCGCGGGGTCGACGTGCAGGTCGTCGCACCCGATGCGCATCCGATGGCGCGCGTGCTCGGCGAAGCGCTCGGCAGCACGATCCAGGCGCTGCACGAGTCGCACGGCGTGGTGTTCCATCTCGGCGCGACGCCCGCGCAGATCACGCCGGACAGCGTGACGCTGTCGACCGGCGACGTGCTGCCGGCCGATCTCGTGGTGGTCGGCATCGGCGTGCATCCGAACGTGGCGCTCGCGCAGGACGCAGGGCTGGCCGTCGAGCGCGGCGTGACGGTCGACCGTTTCCTTCAGACGAGTGCGCCCGGCATCTACGCGGCCGGCGACATCGCGCGCTGGCCCGATCCGCTGACGGGCGAGCGGATTCGCGTCGAGCACTGGGTCGTCGCCGAGCGGCAGGGCATCGTCGCGGCGCGCAACATGCTCGGGCAGCAGCGGCCGTTCGACGCGGTGCCGTTCTTCTGGAGCCAGCATTACGACCTGACGATCAACTACGTCGGGCATGCGGAGCAATTCGATCGTGTCGAGATCGACGGCGACCTCGGCGCGCACGATTGCACGATCGCGTACTGGCGCGGCAACACGCGGCTCGCGGTCGCGACGGTCGGCCGCGATCTCGACAGCCTGAAGGCGGAAGCGGCATTCGAGCAGCAGATTGCAGCCGCGTGACAGCGGCGTGACGACATGATTCGAACCCGGAGGCGAGATGAATCCCGATGTCCGTGCACGTTTCGAAACCGAGTTTGCGCCGCGCATCGCGGCGCGCGTGCTCGGCCTGTATCAGCCCGGTGAAGTGAGGGTGGAAGTCGTGCCGCACGACGGGCAGGGCAGCCCGACCTGTGTCGACGTGATCGGCCTCACGTCGACGGTCGGATTGCCGAACCGGCTGAACGCGCGGCTCGCGTGGCGTGACGATGCGATCGATGCGCTGCTGGCCGAGCCCGATCGCAGCCGCTTCGACCGCTATCTCGCGGCGCTGCCGGTCACGATCGAACGCTGGCAGATGGAGTTGCCGGTCGATTTCAGCACGCGCACCCAGCGCGATCGCGAGATCCTGATCGGCGACCTGGATTTCGATGCGTGAAACGCGTCGCGCGAAGCCCGTCGATGAGCCGCGCGCCGTTAGCGGTCGCGTGTCTTGATGATCACGCGGCCCTGGTCGATGCCGCCGCGCAGTGCTTCGTCGCACGTGAGCCATTCGGGGGTGACGAGCTCGGGCGCCGGCAGGTCGACCGGTGCGCCGTCGCGGAAGATCCGCACCTGCGCGACCCACGCGCCGTTCGCGTTGCGCGTCGCATCGACGCGAATCTCGTGATCCATGAAGGTGTCGGTGGCTTGCATCGGTCGGGGCCCTCCGTCGTGCGTGAACGCGGTGCGTCGATCGTAGCAGCATGGCGCGCGCCGTGCACCGAAAACGAAGCGGAACCTGCGCATGATTCGAAGTGCGATTCAACGCACGTTTCGACGCGCGGGACGGGAGCGAGCCTGTGGCCTTCGACCTGACCTTTTCCATCAAGGTGTTCGCGGCGCTGTTCGCTATCATGAACCCGATCGCGAACATTCCCGTGTTCCTGTCGCTGACGGAAGGCGCGGCGGACGGCGTGCGCCGCAAGGTCGCGCTGACGGCCGCGATCGGCGTGACGGTCGGCTGCATCGTGTCGGCGGTCGCGGGCGGCGCAATCCTGCACGTGTTCGGCCTGACGATCGACGATTTCCGCCTTGCAGGCGGGCTGCTGGTGCTGCTGATCGCGCTGTCGATGCTGCACGGCGCGCCGAGTCGCCAGCATTCGCCGGGCGACGACGAAGGCGCCGATCCGGCCGCGGCCGAGAGCGTCGCGATCTATCCGCTGACCATCCCGCTGCTCGTCGGCCCCGGCACGATCGCGACGATGATCGTGCTCGGGCACAGCGCACTGTCGACCGGGCAGGAATTCGCGTTCGCGCTCGGGCTCGTCGCGTTTCTCGTGCTGCTGGCCGTTTCGTTGTTGTCGGCGCCGCTGATCGGCCATTACCTGTCGCCGCGCGTGACGGCGGTGACGCAGCGCCTGATGGGGATGATTCTCGCGGCGATCGCGATGCAGATGATCGTCGCGAGCCTGAAGGCCGCGTTCGGGCTGCCGCATTGAGCGCGGCGCATCCTGAACCGGCCGCCTGATTACACGGAGTGGCTGATGAATACGCTGATTGTGTTGTCCTATCCCGACCTCGCGGCCGCCCATCGCGCGCTCGCCGAACTCGATACGTTGCGCGACCGGCACGTCGTCGCGCTGTCGGGTGTGGCGATCGTCGAGTGCGCAACCGATGGACAGTTGCGCGCGCATGCGGTCGACCCCGATCGCACGCCGCCCGGATCGCTGCTCGACAGCGTGGTCGAGCACATCGAATCGTCGCTCGATGCGTGGCGCGAGAAACCGGTGGACGACGCACTGATCGACCGCGTCGCGCGCAAGGCGCGCCCCGGCACCGTGTCACTCGGGCTGGCCGCGACGCAGCTCGACATCTATGCGCTGAGCACGGCGCTCGCACCGTTCGGCGGAGAAGTGATCGACACGACGCTGTCGATCGACGACGAACTGAAACTCGTCGAAGCGATTTCGAAAGCGCGCGACGGTGGCAGTCCGGCAGCGTCCGACTGACTGACGAAGCGCGCAGGGCGTTCGGCGCACGACACGTGAATCGGCAGGGTCTGAATCGAACGCAAGCTGGCGAGCCCGCGCGTATCGTCGCCAATGGATTTCGACATGCGAAAAATCAGGCCGGAAAGTTTGACCGCATCCGTCTGAGAAGTGCGCAAAAGACGGGATCAGGACGACTTCGCGCCGCATGATCCGCTCCAGGCGGTGACGTTCTTACCGATCGCGACGCATTGAATCTGGCAATGCAGGTCGCATGCGCGGATAGATTTATTCGATGATCGGCGAATGCACGACATCGCTCTTCTATACTGACTGGGACTGCTTTTCACGGGAGGACAGCCAGTCCGCACGAACGCATCGATCGTGCCTCATCGTCGTGCGACCGAAGGCCGGACCTCGCTGCAACCCGCCGCGGTCCCGGCAGGCAAGCGCGCCGGGCCGCCTCACAAGGAGCCACGATGCCCTACGTCCTGATCGTCGAAGACGACGCCGATACGCGGACAATGCTCGCGGCGCTCGCGCGCACGCAGCAGTTGTCATGCGATACGGCCGCGACGCTGGAAGAAGCGCGCACGCTCGTCACGACCCATACCCCTGATCTCGTACTGTGCGATCTCGTGCTGCCGGACGGCAACGGGATGGAGCTGTTCGACGTGTTGCCTAAGCGTTCGCACTGCGAAATGGTGCTGACCACCGGCCACGCGAGCCTTGAAACCGCGATCGACGCATTGCGGCGTGGCGCGACCGACTACCTGGTGAAGCCGCTCAACATGCAGCGGCTGAACAGCATCTTCGCGCGCGTGCCGCGCACCACGGCGCTGCACGAGGAAATCGCCGAGCTGCGCGGGGAATTGCAGCGGCTCGGCCGCTTCGGCCGCATGCTCGGCAGTTCGCCCGCGATGCAGGCCGTCTACGACGCGATCGGCCGGGTGGCGCGCACCGAGGCGTCGGTGCTGCTGACGGGCGAATCGGGCACCGGCAAGGAGCTGGCCGCGCAGACGGTGCACGACCTGAGCCTGCGCCGCCGAGGCCCGTTCCTCGCGGTGAATTGCGGTGCGATCGCCGCGAACCTCGTCGAGAGCGAGATGTTCGGCCACGACCGCGGCAGCTTCACGGGCGCGGAGCGCCAGCACAAGGGCTTTTTCGAACGCGCGGACGGCGGCACGCTGCTGCTCGACGAGATCACCGAGATGCCGCTCGAGTCACAGGTCAAGCTGCTGCGCGTGCTCGAGACCGGGCGCCTCACGCGGCTCGGCTCGACGCGCGAGATCGACGTCGACGTGCGCATCGTCGCGGCGACCAACCGCGATCCGGAAGCCGCGATGGCCGACGGCAAGCTGCGGCCCGACCTGTTCCACCGGATCAACGTGTTCCCGATCCCGCTGCCGTCGCTGCGCGAACGCGGCGACGACATCCCGATGCTGGCCGACGCGTTCCTGCAGCAGTTCAACGCCGAAAGCGGCCGGAACCTGCGCTTCGCGCCGGCCGCGCGCGAAGCACTGAAGACTTATGCATGGCCCGGCAACGTGCGCGAGCTGCGCAACTTCGTGCAGCGCGCGAGCATCTTCAGCGACACGGACGTGATCGATTCGCTGCCGCCGCCGATCATGGACGAACTGTCGAATCTCGCCGATTCGCACGAGGATCGCGTGACCGTGCCGTTCGGCACGCCGCTCGAGGAAGTCGACCGCAAGTTGATCCTCGGCACGATCGCGCAATGCGGCGGCGTGAAGGCGCAGGCGGCCGAGGTGCTCGACGTCAGCCTGAAGACGATCTACAACCGGCTCGCTCAGCTCGAAGACGAAGCGGACAAGCCGGAATCCTGATGCCCCGTCGACCGGACCAGCCGCGAGGCGCGCGACCGATATTCGACATGCCGCGGACCCGCGCCGGCAATTTCGTCACGGCCGTGATGCTGGTTGCGATCGCGACCGTGCTGCAGACGCTCGCGATCCGCTTCGGCGGCGTGAACCTGCCGCTCGTCCTGTATTACCCGCTGCTCGCGGGCGCCGCGTGGGCGACGTCGTTCCTGTTCGGGATCGTTTCGACGGTAATCAGCGGCATGCTCGTGTGGACGCTGTTCCTGTCCGATCCGGCGGCCTATTCGGAGCCGCTGCCCGAACGGCTCGTGCGGCTCGGCACCTTCGTGCTGATCGGCGCGCTGGCGTGA
>NZ_JAAGPB010000215.1:0-13827 GCF_017104585.1 Burkholderia sp. Ac-20392 | reverse complement strand
GCTGCTCGAGACGCTCGACACCGGCAAGCCGATCGCCGATACCACGGCGATCGACGTGCCGGTCGCCGCGCATTGCGTCGACTGGTATGCGGAGGCGATCGACAAGGTCGGCGGCGAAGTCGCGCCGGTCGACCATCATCTGGTCGGGCTCGTCACGCGCGAGCCGATCGGCGTCGTCGCGGCCGTCGTGCCGTGGAATTTCCCGCTGCTGATGGCCGCGTGGAAATTCGCGCCGGCGCTCGCGGCCGGCAACAGCGTCGTGCTGAAGCCGTCGGAGAAATCGCCGCTCACCGCGATCCGTGTCGCGCAGCTCGCGTGCGACGCCGGCGTGCCGCCCGGGGTGTTCAGCGTCGTGCCGGGCGGCGCGGAGCCGGGCAAGGCGCTCGCGCTGCACCGCGACGTGGATTGCATCGCGTTTACGGGGTCGACGCGCACGGGGCAGCAGATCATGGCGTGCGCCGCGCAGTCGAACCTGAAGCGCGTGTGGCTCGAGCTCGGCGGCAAGTCGCCGAACATCGTGCTGCGCGATTGCCCTGATCTCGACCGCGCCGCGCAGGCGGCCGCCGACGCGATCTTCTTCAACATGGGCGAAGTGTGCACGGCCGGCTCGCGCCTGCTCGTGCATCGCGACATCAAGGACGCATTCGTCGCGAAGCTGGTCGATGCGTCGCGGCGCTTCGCGCCCGGGCATCCGCTCGATCCGTCGGTGACGATGGGGGCGATCGTCGATCGCACGCAGCTCGATCGCGTGATGGGGTATATCGGTGCCGGGCGCGACGAAGGCAGGCTCGTCACGGGCGGCGCGCGCGTGCGCGAGGAGACGGGCGGGTTCTATGTCGAGCCGACGGTGTTCGAGGTGAAGCCGGACGCGAAGATCGCGCGCGAGGAAATCTTCGGGCCGGTGCTGTCGGTGATCGTGTTCGACGATGTCGACGAGGCTGTGCGGATCGCCAACGACACCGAGTACGGGCTGGCCGCGGCGGTCTGGTCGGCCGATCTCTCGACCGCGCATGCGGTGGCACGACGGCTGCGCGCGGGCACCGTGTGGGTCAACTGCTATGGCGACGGCAGCGACGACATGAACTTTCCGTTCGGCGGCTACAAGCTGTCGGGCAACGGTCGCGACAAGTCGCTGCATGCGCTCGACAAGTACACCGAGCTGAAGTCGACGGTCGTGCGGTTGTAGCCTGGGGCGGCGCGGCACGCTTGCGGCGTGCCGCGCGATCCCGTGCGCGGATCAGTGTCGATCGTCGCCCGGCACGAACAGCCGCGGCTGCGCGGCATTCAACGCGTCGTCCGCTTCAGGCTGCCACGGGAAGATCCCGTTGCGGTCCGGCCACAGCAGCTGGACGCACGGGAAGTCGTCGTTGCCGTAGAACCAGCGGTTCCAGCCGAGATGGGCTTCGTAGTGGGCTTTCCCGACCGGCATGAGGAGCGCGTTCGCGTTGGCGTAGACGGATGCGGTGACTTCGCCGACCGGGGGCGGGGTGCCGGCCGCGACCATCCGGTAGATGTCCCACAGCACGTCGTGGACGACGCGCGCCGGCAACGAGAACACGATGATTTCCGGAAAGCCGTGGTTGACCCACAGCCCGGTCGTGAACGAGAACCCGGGATCGTCTCCTTCCGCAAACACTTCCGTGCGGAACCATCCGTGCTGGCGAATCTGGTTCACGAATCGCTGCTCGGCTTCGTCGAGCACCGAATCGGGCGCGTCGAGCGCAGTGGCGATATCCGGTCGCGTGGTCATGGGAACTCCGAGGATCTGCGTCGGGCGGCAGGAAGCCGGGCGTTGGCGGCCGGCCGGCGGGGAAGCGATCGCGGCCGAATCCGCCGACGATCGCTGCGCCGCCATGTTGCCACAGCGGTTCCGCCTATTGCTCCGCGCCTTCCGCGTCGGCCGTTTCACCGAGGAACCCGCCGCTCTGGTGCGTCCACAGCGCCGCATAAATGCCGCCAGCCTGCAGCAGCTGCTGGTGCGTGCCTTCCTCGACGATGCGCCCTTCGTCGAGCACGATCAGCCGGTCCATCGCCGCGATGGTCGACAGCCGGTGCGCGATCGCGATCACCGTCTTGCCGTGCATCAGGCCGTCGAGGCTGCGCTGGATCGCGACCTCGACTTCGGAATCGAGCGCACTGGTGGCCTCGTCGAGCACGAGGATCGGCGCGTCCTTGAGCATCACGCGCGCGATCGCGACGCGCTGCCGCTGGCCGCCCGACAGCTTCACGCCGCGCTCGCCGACCTCGACGTCGTAGCCGCTGCGCCCGTGGCGGTCGCGCAACCGGTCGATGAACTCGGACGCTTCCGCGCGCACGGCCGCGTCGTGCATCTCGCGCTCGGTCGCGTCGGGGCGCCCGTACAGCAGATTCTCGCGCATCGTCCGGTGCAGCAGCGACGTATCCTGCGTGACCATCCCGATCGCGCTGCGCAGGCTGTCCTGCGTCACGTGCGCGATGTCCTGCCCGTCGATCCGGATCGTGCCGCCGCCCACGTCGTAGAAGCGCAGCAGCAGGTTCACGAGCGTCGATTTGCCGGCGCCCGAGCGGCCGATCAGGCCGATCCGCTCGCCGGGCCGGATCGTCAGGTTCAGCCCGTCGAACACGGCACGGTCGTTGTCCTCGTGCGCGAACTGCACGTTGTCGAACACGATCCCGCCGCGCTGCACCGCGAGCGGTGTCGCATCGGGCGCGTCGACCACGCTGTGCTTCTTCGTCAGCGTGTTGATGCCGTCCTGGATCGTGCCGACGTTCTCGAACAGCTCGGTCATCTCCCACATGATCCAGTGCGAATAGCTCGACAGGCGCAGCGCCATCGCGATCACGGCCGCAACGACGCCCGCGCTCACTTCGCCGTGCATCCACAGAACCAGCGCGAGGCCGGTCGAGCCGACCAGCAGCAATGTCGACAGCAGGTGGTTGACGACCTCGAACGCGCTGACGAGCCGCATCTGCGCGTCGCCGGTCGCCTTGAACGCTTCCATCGCGCGGCGCGCGTGGTCGGCTTCGCGCCGCGTGTGCGAGAACAGCTTCACGGTCGTGATGTTCGAATACGCGTCGGTGATGCGGCCCGTCATCAGCGCGCGCGCATCGGCCTGGCGGCTGCCGACGGCACCGAGGCGCGGCACGAAATACGCGCATGCCAGGCCGTAGCCGAGCGCCCACAGCGCGAGCGGGATCATCAGCCGCCAGTCGAAGCTGGCCGCGAGCGCGAGGATGCCGATCAGGTACGCGGCGACGCCGATCACGACGTCGACCGACATGAACAGCGCATCGCGCACCGCGAGCGCGGTCTGCATGATCTTGGTCGTCACGCGGCCCGCGAACTCGTTCGCGTAGAACGACAGGCTCTGGTCGAGCATCAGCCGGTGAAACAGCCAGCGCAGCCGCATCGGGAAGTTGATCGCGAGCACCTGGTGCTTGACCATCGTATGCAGCGCAATCAGCAGCGTACTGCCGGCGAGGATCGCCGCGAACCCGACGAGCGTGCCGAAGTGCCGGCCGCCGAACTCGGCCGGCGTCGCGGACGCGAGCCAGTCGACCACGCGGCCCATCATCGCGAACAGCGCGGCTTCGTACGCGGCCAGCGCGGCCGACGTCAGCGCGATCAGCAGGACCCAGCTGCGCGCGCCTTTCGTGCACGCCCAGACGAACGAGAAGAACCCCCGCGGCGGCGTGACGGGATCTTCGAGCGGGAAAGTCGGCAGCCGCCGTTCAAACCACGAAAACATTGAAACCTCTCCTTGATGCGGCCACGCCGACCGGCGCGGCCCGTATTGCCCGTTTCACGCGCGACGCCCGCAAAGGCATCGCCGTGCTGCACACGTGTTCACTGCGCCCGGATCCACGCTTCGATCGGGCCGAGCGTACCCGGTGCATACGCATCGCGCCCGAGCGCCGTGTACAGCCACTGCTTCCACGTCGGCCAGTCGGACTCGAGCTGGTAGTCGAACCAGCCGGCGCGCAGCAGCGCATGCGTTGCACCGGGCACGACCACCACGCGCCGGTCGGGCTGGTTCGCGAACGCATGCGTGTAAGTGTTCGCCTCGTCGACCGGATCGACATTGCGGTCCTGCGCGCCCCACACGGCCAGCACGGGCCCCTGCATGGTCGCGAGCGCCTGTGACGCGTCTTCCAGGTAGTTGCGCGCGATGAAGCCAAAGCGGCGCGGCTCGATGTCGGAGCGGCGGCGCGGATCGGCCGGCATGTCCGCCTGGCCGAAGATCGCGTCGTTGTCGCGTCGCTCGCCGGCCAGTGTCGCATCGATTCGATCCGGCTGCATGCCGGTTGCCTGGAGCTGCTGTCGCGTGAGGTAGGTGCCTTGCCGGCGCCAGCTGACGGCGCCGCCGACGATCACCGAGAACGCGGGCCGCACCGCATTCGCGACGCGCGGAATCACCCAGCCGCCTTGCGAGAAGCCGAGCAGGCCGATTTTGGGCGCGGGCCCGACGGCGGCGCGCACGCGCGCCATCGCGGCGATCGTTTCGTTCGCGCGGTCCTGCATCGATTGCGCGAGCCAGTCGCCGCCGCTGCGGCCGGTGCCCTGCTTGTCCCACGCGAACACGCCGATGCCGGCGTCGAGCAGGCTGTTGACGAGCGGCAGCATCGCGTCGTCCGAGAAGCGCGTGCGCGGCCCGTCGCCGTGGACGAGCAGCACGATCGGCGCATCGGGCGCATGGGCCGGCAGCGCGAGCGTGCCGACGAGGTCGGCGTCGCCGGCGCGGAACACGAGCGTCGACACCTCCGCGCCCTTCAGCTCGAAATCGGACAGGCCGCGCAACGCGACTGCGCCCACCGCGGCGAGCAGGACGAGCGCGATGCCGGCAATGACGATACGTTTCAAAAGGCCCTCGGAGCGGTGGCGTGAGCGGAGGTCGCAGGCGGCACGGACACGATGTCTTGACGCCTGCGGACGTCGTCACGATAATAGATCGACTAATCAGTCTAATAAAGATTCGAGTGAACGTCTAGCACGGAGTGCCTGTTGAGAAAGATCGACCCTGAAAGAGTGGAAGCGAAGCGACGCCAGATCCTGGATGCCGCGATCGACTGTTTTGCGCGCGACGGCTTCCATGCGACGTCCACGGCCGCGATCTGCAAGGCGGCCGGCATGAGCCCCGGCAACCTGTTCCACTATTTCCCGACGAAGGCGGCGATCATCGAGGCGATCGCGCAGGACGACCAGCGCGAGATGGCCGAACTGTTCGCGCGGCATGCGGACGCCGACGACGCGCTGGCCGCGATCGAGGAGATCGCGCTGACGTTGATGGAACTGTCGAGCGATCCCGTCTATGCACGCATCTGCGTCGAGACCGCGGCGGAGGCGACGCGCAATCCGGACGTCGCTGCGCTGTTCGCGGCGAACGAGGCGCAGGTGAAAGGGCGGATGGTCGCGCTGATCAAGCGCGGCGTTGCGCAAGGGAAGATCGACGGCAGCCTGAAGGCCGATTTGGTCGCGACCTGGCTGCTCGCGCTCGCGGAAGGGGCGGTCGGGCGCGTCGTGTTCGAGCCGGGGTTCAAGCCGCGCGCGCACCGGGCGATGTTGCGGACGATCATTCAGCGGATGTTGAAGCCGCAGTAAGGGTGGCGAGGCCGTCACGACCAAGTTTGGAAAGTTGATAGGGGGACCGGCAACAAGCGCTGGAAATCGGAGCCGATCTGAAGGCCCGCCGCCGTGAGGGCCTTGTTCCGAGCGTGTCGCTTCCCGGCCAGCATGAGACGTTTGTGAAAGGCCACGGACAGCCGCCTCACAGCGTAAAGAGGGCGCCCGTCTCGGATCCGTCGGATATTGCTTGGTCGGAACAAGCGGACCTCGGCAAACGTCGGTGCACTGCGCCCGTTCACCCGGCGCGGGATTCAGTTGATGCTGGGTGCGGGAGACATGACGCCGCTTTCCGGTTCGCCCGCGGCTTATCTAGCAGGCGGCTTTACGGCTGTCGGCACATAGCTGAAGTCCCACTGTAGATAGCTGCTCGCGGTAGCGAAGCGGCTTTGATCCTCGCGGAATCCAGCGATCTTGAGCGGCTTTTTCGAGGATGTACTGCGCACCCCTTGAATCCCATCCTCGGGCGCGATAATCGGTTCGAAGTCTTGCCCCGTGATTGGATCCGGATAAAGCCTGCGCAAGTACCGGCGCACGACAGGGTAGCGCGGATCGCGCAACAGATCCGTCAGTCTGTCGGGATAGGGCCGTATTCCCGCTGGCGTGCTTTCCGAATACTGCTGAATCGCCTGGGCTTGCAGCAGCTTCAGCACGAGCGTTTAATAATTCACCACTGGGTAGTTCAGCCGGGTTCGAGTTCAATCGGGCGGGATTTTCTGACGATTCGGGCTATCAGACGGCCGGTGTTAATGTGTACCGGCGGCCGCGTGACGAGGCGCTTTTGGAAGGCGGTGGCGGTACTGGTTTTGGGGGGGGCGACGAGTGGTGGCGGGTCGTTGTCTGCACGGGGGGCGAAAGTGCTGCGGCAGCCGCGGGACGTCGTGCCCACAGTCACTATGGCACGGCGCTGGGAGACGGCTTCGATACGAAGGTGACGCTGCCGAGCGGAAAGCGCCGGATGCAGTGAATTGGGGGACCAGAGAGGTCCGCGAGTTGAAGCCCGATAATGCTCGAGCTGTTGCGCGTGGAGAGCGACAAGTTGAAGGCTATCGCAAGGAACTTGAAGCCGTCACTGGTGACTCTTGGAGGTCAGTTGTGGATGTCTATCGGGCAAGTAAGCGATGAAGTCAAACGAATTCAAGCAAGGCATATTTGAGTCTCTCATGCAATGCGGTTTCATCCGGCGAAGTAATTTAATGTGCTTTTCTGGAAATGGAGCAAAAATTGCAATCGGAGTGGAAAAGGGCTTTGGTCAACAGTGGTTTGTTAATGTGGGATTCTGCCTTGACCGGATCGGAACCGATGAAATAAGCCGCATCGAACAGTCGCACATGTACTTTCGGCTCGACCGTTTGTATGCACAGCATCGTGAGTTGATCGTCGGGGCGGGGACGCTTGACGATATAGGGCAGCCCAGGGAATACGAAGTATTCCTCGGTCTACTGGCAAGTGACGTTGGAGAGGAGTTGAAGCGATTTTCCAATGAGCAAGCGATTGCCGATGCATATCGTGCAGGAAGGTTTCGGGAAGGCCTTGTTACCAAGTCGGTTAGAGATTTACTTTCTTCTCCGGCTTGAATTTTCCTGGCAACCGCGGGGCGCATCACTGAAAGGTGCATCAGTAAGGCGTGATGCGCTATCAATGGCGCGCGCCTGGAGTTTGCTCATGACAACCAGGGCGCGCTGTCCCGCAAGAATCACCGCTTCACGAGCAGCACCGAGGACTGAACTGGCATACATACGTCAGGAACAACCCCGTCAATCTGGTCGATTCGGCTGGAGAGCGCCCAGTGTCCGAGACAATCACGGAAGTCATCATGAGGTAGTGCGTACCTGGACAATTCGCGAAGCAAAGCATCAAAGCCCGTTGGCCCCGAGCGACCGCTGAAGAAACGAGAGCCATCACCGCGACAGGCAAGGAAAGCGGATGCCGAACCTGGCGCGCCCCGCATCGCGCCCTTAAAAAAATCCTTGACTGTCTATCTATGAGTAGATAAAGTTCGTTCCATGGAAACGAAACCGACCGTCCGCGAACAGATTCTCGACCACGCGATCACGCTGATGATGCTGCGCGGTTACAACGGCTTCAGCTATCGAGACCTGTCCGACCTGGTGGGCGTGAAGACGTCGAGCATCCACTACTACTTCCCGTCGAAGGACGACCTCGTACTGGAAGCCGTGTCGGTCTACAGCGACGACGTCCTCTTGGCCATGCGGGCGATCGATCCGGCGCTGCCGGCCGACGTGAAGCTGAGCCTGTACACGAAGATGTTCGGCCGCACGCTTGGCGACGGCAACATGATCTGCCTGTGCGGGATGCTGGCGGCCGATATCGAATCGTTGCCGGAGAACGTGCGGCAGGCCGTGCAGGCGTTCTTCAAGGCCAACGAGAGCTGGCTCGCCGAATTGCTGGCGCAGGGCGCGAAGGAAGGCACGCTGCAGTTCAGCGGCAAGCCCGACACGGCCGCGCGCACGTTGTATGCGGCATTCCAGGGCAGCGTGCTGGCCAGCCGGCTGTTCCACACGCGGGCGCGTCTCGAGGATGTCGAGGCGGTCTGGAAAACGCGGTCCTGACGGACGGCGCAAGCAGTCAGGCGGTTCGCCGCCTTTTGTTGGGCCATGATGCCTATCTGGGAGTAGATAGATTTTTTGGGCAGGTGGATCAACCGCCTGCATTTTTTGGGGATGTTTATCTATCTATGAATAGATAAACAAGCGCGACACCGGCTGCCCGACAGCCGGCAAGCGGTCCCGGGTTGGAAGGCTGTTTCACTCACTGATTGAAAAGGAGTCTGTCATGTCGATCGAAAAAGTGCTGTACCGCGCCCATGCAAAAGCCACCGGCGGCCGTGACGGCCGTGCGACGGTGCCCGAAAGCGGCCTCGACCTGAAGCTGACCACGCCGCGCGAGCTCGGCGGCGCGGGCGGTGCAGGCGCGAACCCCGAGCAACTGTTCGCCGCCGGCTACAGCGCGTGCTTCATCGGCGCGATGAAGTTCGTCGCGGCCCGCGACAAGATCGCGATGCCCGCGGATGCCGCGATCGAAGGCAGTGTCGGCATCGGCGCGATCCCGAACGGCTTCGGCATCGAAGTCGAACTGAAGATCTCGCTGCCGGGCCTCGATCGTGAAGTCGCGCAGACGCTGATCGATCGCGCACACCTCGTGTGCCCGTACTCGAATGCGACGCGCGGCAACATCGACGTCACGCTGACGCTCGCCTGATCGTACGTATTGCGAAACATTCCCCGTCACATTGTCATTCACCGATTGAGCCAAGGAGTTACACCATGAAGATCGTCAAGCCGCTGCTGATCGCTGCCGCCGTCGCCGCTGCACTGTCCGCCACGACCACCGCGTTTGCCGCGGGCGCCGGCGCCGAAGCCGTCCGGCCGGATGCGACGACGAGCGCCTTCCTCGCCGCGCTGAACGGCCAGAAAGGCCCGGGCCTCGAAACGCTGAGCCCCGCGAAGGCGCGCCAGGTGCTGGTCGATGCGCAGAACGGCACGAAGGTCGACCTGTCGGGCATCGACGTGTCGAACCGCACGATCGAACAGGACGGCTTGTCCGTGCCGGTCACGATCGTCCGCCCGCAAGGCGCGACGGGCACGCTGCCGGTGTTCGTGTTCATTCACGGCGGCGGCTGGGTGCTCGGCGATTTCCCGACGCACGAGCGCCTCGTGCGCGACCTCGTCGTGCAATCGGGCGCCGTCGCGGTGTTCGTGAACTACACGCCGTCGCCGGAAGCGCATTACCCGGTCGCGATCAACCAGGCGTATGCGGCGACGAAGTGGGTGGCCGCGCACGGCGCGGAGATCGGCGTCGACGGCAGCCGCCTCGCGGTGGTCGGCAACAGCGTCGGCGGGAACATGGCGGCCGTGGTGGCGCTGATGGCGAAGGACAAGGGCGGCCCCGCGATCCGCTTCCAGGGGCTGATGTGGCCGGTGACGGACCACAACTTCAACACGGGGTCGTACAACGCGTATCAGCAAGGGCACTTCCTGACGCGGCCGATGATGAAGTGGTTCTGGGACGCCTATACGAAGAACGAAGCGCAACGCAACGAGATCTACGCGTCGCCGCTGCGCGCGAGCACCGCGCAGCTGAAGGGCCTGCCGCCCGCGCTGATCCAGGTCGCCCAGTTCGACGTGCTGCGTGACGAAGGCGAAGCGTACGGCCGCAAGCTGGACGCGGCCGGCGTCGAAGCGACGACCACGCGCTACGACGGCACCATCCACGATTTCGGCCTGCTGAACGCACTGGCCACGGATGCGCCGACGAAGGCCGCGACGAAGGCGATGGCGAACGAGATCGCGACGCGGTTGAAGTAAGCGAGGGCTCGACCGCGCGCCGCACTTGAGGCGATGCGCGTGCGAAGACTCGGCGGCGGGCACGTGCCCGCCGCTTTCGCCTGCGGCCGGCGGGCGGGATGCGAAAGCGCCGCAGCGCGCCGGCGACTATCCCGCGTCGGCCCGGCGCGGCTGTCCGGGGGCCTGCGCATGCAGCAGGCGTGCCATCGCCGCGCGCAGCTTGTCGCTCGGCACCGGCTTGTGCAGCAGCACGAACCCGCCGTGTTTCAGCCGGCCGGGCCGCCGCGCGGTCGTGTCGCCCGTGATTAGCATCGCGGGAATCGCCGTGTTGTACTCGTCGCGAATTCGCGCGATCGCGCCGATCCCGTTCTGGTCGCCGTGCAGGTGCAGGTCGCAGATCAGCAGGGTCGGCCGTACGTCGCACGATGCCAGGCACGCGATCGCGTCGTCGACCGATGCGGCCGTGACGACCTGGTAGCCCCAGCGTTCGAGCAGCATCGACATGCCGGCGCGGATCGCGCTTTCGTCGTCGATCACGACCACGAGGTGCGCCGCGGCAGTGGCCTCGTCGACCGCGATCTCGTCGGCGGCGACGCTCGGCTGCACGGCCGTGTCCAGCCGCACCAGCTGCAGCTCGAAGCACGAGCCCCGCCCGGGTTCGGAGCGCAGCGTCAGCGGACAGTCGAGCAGCCCCGCGAGGCGCCGCACGATCGCCAGCCCGAGGCCCACGCCCTGTTCGGATTCGCTGCCGCGATGGCGCAACTGGTAGTAGTCGTCGAATACGCGGGTCTGCTGGTCGGCCGGAATACCGCGCCCGGTGTCGATGAATTGCAGGCGCACGTGCTGGTGCGTGCGCCTGCAGCCGACGACGATGCGTCCGGTGTCGGTATAGCGCACTGCATTCGACAGCAGGTTGCGGGCGATGCGCTCGATCAGCACCGGATCGGAATCGACGACCGCGGTGCTGCGCACGTACGACAGCGACAGGCCTTTCCCGTGCGCATCGGCGGCGACTTCGCGGCACACGCGTTCCAGCACCGCGCCGATCGCGAACGGCCGGCGATGCACGGGCACGACGCCCGCGTCGAGCCGCGAGATGTCGAGGATCGCGGTGAACAGCGCGTCCATCGCGTTGACGGACTGGTCGATGCGATCGACGAGCAGCGTGCCGTCGGCCGGCATCGGGACGTGACGCAACGCGCCGACGAACAGGCTCAACGCGTGGACCGGCTGGCGCAGGTCGTGGCTCGCTGCCGCGAGAAAGCTCGACTTGACGTGCACGGCCTCCGTCGCGAGATCCTTTTGCCGCCGGAAGTTCTCGGCCAGCTGCGCGGCGCGCTGGCGTTCGCGTTCGGCGATCCGCTGCGCGCGGATCAGTTGCAACTGCATCTCGATCTGGTCGCGGAATTCCTCGACGAGCCGGATGTAGCGCTCCGAATACGCATTCTCCTTGCAGTCGAGCAGGCAGATCGTGCCGAACGGCGTGTTGTCGGGCCAGCGGATCGGCAGGCCGAGATACGAGACCATGTTGACGCGCAGGTCCGGATTGTTGCGCCACTGCGCCGATTGCCGCGCATCCGGCACGACCAGCGTATCGCCGCTCGCGATGACCGCTTCGCAGTAAAGTCCCGAGCCGTGCAGTTCGGCCGATTCGCCTGGATAGAACGGATTGCCGGTGTTGCGGCTCGCCACCAGCACCTGGATGTCGCGGCCGACGTTGCGCATGATCAGCCCGGCCGGCACGCCGACGATTTCCGCCATCAGGTCGACGAGGCGCTGCCAGCGCGCGATCACGTCGGCGGCGAGGTCGAACGGGACTTCATGGTCGGCCGGCGCTTCGGGCGTCTCGTCGACACGCGTCATGCGCACGCTCCTCGAACGGGCGGGGAAGATGAGGGAAATTTAGGCGTTCCGCGCCGGCAAGGCAATGTCGCGACGCGAGCAGGCGTCGGATCAGTGGGATCAGATGAGGCCGGCCTTCCTGCCGGCCGCCGCGGCCTGGGTGCGGTTGATCACGTTCAGCGCCTTGAAGATCGCGGTGATGTGCGCCTTGATGGTCTTTTCGGACAGGCCCAGCTTGTCGGCGATGACCTTGTTCGGCACGCCTTCCGCGAGATAGCGCAGCACTTCGATCTGGCGTTGCGTCAGCATCGAACCGCGTGCCGCAGCGGCGCCGTCCGGATGCTGCAGCGCGGGGTCGTCGAGCACGAGCGGCGGGACGTAACGCTCGCCGTTGAGTGCGATCCGGATGGCGGACAGCAGCGTGCGCGGGCTGGCGGACTTCGGCACGTAACCCATCGCGCCCTGCGCGAACGCGCTGCGCACGGCGCCGGGATCCTCCGACGACGACAGCACGATGACCGGGAGCCCGGGGCGCATCGTCGCGAACACGGCGAGCGCGTCGAGGCCGTCCATGCCCTGCAGCTTCAGGTCGAGCACGATCGCGTCGAGGTCGGCGTGCGCGTCGAGCAGCCGCACTGCGTCATCGGCGCTGCTCGCCTGGACGACGACCATGTCGCCATCGCCCTGGCGCAACAGCATCTCCACGCCGTCGCGCAGGATGGCGTGATCGTCGACGATCAGGATTTTCATGAGGACGGTTAAATAAGTAAAGCCGGGACCGGCCCGGCAAGAATGTACCGGATTGTACAAGACGAAAGTCTTAATACTAAAGTCGTGTTTATCCGGCAATTGTCTTGCGTCTAACGTCGCGTTTACATTCAGCGAAATATCGCCGAGACTCAATCACGACAGTTTGCAATGCAGGCTGTCCCGGGCGCGCGGTGCGACGCATCGCGCGGCATCGCTGCAATGCGCATGACGACACGTGCGGCCGTGCCCGTATTGAGTGGCGGCGCGATGCACGCGCGCCATGAGCGTCGGATCGTCATGATCGATTTCGCACGTTCGCATCAGACAAAAGAAATAACGGTTCGTAATATCCGGATTATCGGCACGCAATTTGACGGCGAATCATTGATCCTGATCGCGCAGGAATCGAGGTGAACAATGAAGGTTGCCAACGACAGTGATGCAATGTGGGAATTGAACATGTCTTATCTGTGGCTCGCGCAGCGACTGCTGCAGTCGGATCGCGCATCCGGCATGTTCCGCCTGGGCGTGACCGCTGACGTTGCCGCCGCGCTGGCCGCGTTGTCGATGAAGCAGATGAACGACCTTGCATCGGCGGGGCAGCTGATCTGCGCGTTGCGGCCGAGCCGGTATGGCGTGCTGTCGGCATTGACCCGCGCGACGCCGCCGGTCGATCTCGTGCGCGTGCATACCGCGATGGCGCTGGCCGGCCTCGCGCTTCCCGACGAGGAAACATCGTGAGCGGCCGGGCCGGGCGGCATGGCCTCGCGGACGACGCGCAGCTGACGATGCACGCGGCGACGCTGATCCGGTTCGGCGCGCGGCTGCAGATGCTGGAGATCGAGTGCGCGCTGCCACGCGAGCATCTCGTGCGCCTGTATCGCGAAGTGCGCGGCGTGGCCGCACCGAAGGGATTGCTGCCGTCGTCCATCGACTGGTACATGACGTGGCTCGCGAACATTCATGCATCGCTGTTCCACAGCATCTACCGCTTCCTGCGCAACCAGGCCGGCTGCCCGCGACTCGAGGCGCTCGTCAAGGCGTATACGCTGTACGCCGAACACGGCGATCCCGCGCGTCACGCGCTGCCGCTGGACCTGACACGCGCGTGGATGCTGGTGCGCTTCGTCGATGCGGGCGTGCTCGACATCGCCCGATGCCGGGATTGCGGCGCGGCGTTCATCACCTACCGCCACGCACTGCGCCGGCATCCCGGTCGCGGGCGGCCACTCGATCGATTCGGTCGAGCCGATCTACGGGCTCGCGGCGATCGGCGTCGTGCATCCGTCGCGCGTGAAGCGCAATGCGGCCGCGCGTGCGGGCGACGTG
>NZ_JAAGPB010000214.1:0-13904 GCF_017104585.1 Burkholderia sp. Ac-20392 | reverse complement strand
CTTCCGCGTACTTGTTCGTGAGTTGCGAACCCTGTGCAGCCATCACGGCCGGGCTCGTGTAGTTTTCCGACGCGATCAGCTCGATGTGATCTTCCTGGCGGCGGTTTTCCTGCTCGATCGCGGCAAAGATTTCGGGATCGACGTTCGCAATGGTGCTTTGGGCTCTGTCAAACATACGGTTTCCGTTAAGTGTGTACAGGTTGACCGGAGCGGCCGAGTACGGTGCGCTGCTGGCGGGACCAGCTCGACGTGGCGGAAGAATCCGTATGACGCGAGGCAGGACAGCCACCGGCGATGCACGCGACGGCGCACAACGGCTGCCCAGGCGAACGGCAAAAACGGCGCCCCGCGCTTCACGGTGGGATGCTCCACCTTGAACCCGAAGGGTTCTATCGCCAGTCACGCGGGGGTGATGAGCGCGTTAGTGTATTGGATGCGTCATGAATAGGCAACCGCACGGCGGTGCGCCGGAAGCAATTGGGGCCAGACTCTACGCGCCCGTGCGGGAACGCTTTGCCGCCTTGCCGCGGTGCGGCAATCTCAGTAGGCTTGCGGGATACCACCCGCTATTTTGTCATCGACCAGGAGCAGCAATGATCGTGTTCGTCACAGGCGCGTCCGCCGGCTTCGGCGCCGCCATCGCCCGTGCCTTCGTCAAGGGAGGCCACCGCGTCGTCGCGACCGCGCGCCGCAAGGATCGTCTCGATGCACTCGCCGCCGAACTCGGCGATTCCCTTCTGCCGCTCGAGCTCGACGTCCGCGATCGCGCGGCCGTCGAGGCCGTGCCGGCCGCCCTTCCCGCCGAATTCGCGGCGCTCGACGTGCTCGTCAACAACGCCGGCCTCGCGCTCGGCGTCGAGCCGGCCCAAAAGGCCAGCCTCGACGAATGGCACACGATGATCGACACGAACTGCACGGGCCTCGTCACGGTCACGCACGCGCTGCTGCCCGGCATGATCGACCGCGGTCGCGGTCACGTCTTCAATATCGGCTCGGTTGCGGGTTCGTACCCTTATGCCGGCGGCAACGTCTACGGCGCGACCAAGGCTTTCGTCCGACAATTCAGCCTGAACCTGCGCGCCGACCTGCTCGGCACGCCGCTGCGCGTCACCGACATCGAGCCCGGCCTGTGCGGCGGCACCGAATTCTCGAACATCCGCTATCGCGGAGACGACGCCAAAGCGGCGAACGTCTACAACAATGTCCAGCCGCTGATGCCCGAGGACATCGCCGACACGATCTACTGGATCGCGACGCGCCCGGCGCATGTGAACGTCAACACGATCGAGCTGATGCCGATCGCGCAAGCCCCCGGCGGCCCGACCGTCCACCGCGGCTGAAGCCACGCGGGCCCGGCCCCTTCCGGGCCGGCCCGCAGTGTGCTACGGCATACTACATTCCGTTACGAATCGGTTACGAATCAGGCTCCTGCCTTCCGGTAGAATGCGCGCCATGACCCAGCCTACCCGCTCCCCGGAAGCGCCCTCCGGCTTCATCTGGCCGGTGCGCGTGTACTACGAGGATACCGACGCAGGCGGCATCGTCTTCTATGCCAACTACCTGAAGTTCTTCGAACGCGCCCGCACCGAGTGGCTGCGCGCTTGCGGCATCGACCAGCGTCAGCTCGCCGACGACACCGACGCGATCTTCGTCGTCCGCAGCACGTCGCTCGACTACCGCGCACCGGCGCGACTCGACGACGCACTGGCGATCACGAGCCGGCCCGGGCGCATCGGCCGCGCATCGGTGGAATTCACGCAGGAAGCCTGGTGCGGAAACACGCTGCTCGTGGCCGGACACATCCGTCTCGGCTGCGTCGACCGTACCGGCATCCGGCCCGCGGCCATCCCGCCGGCCGTGCTCGACGCGCTGCAGCGCGGGCCCGTCATCGACGACGGGCAGACTGCCCTGTCAACGAAGCTCGCATGAGCCCCGTTTAGACAAAGCCTATGAACTTGCCTTTCTGATTCGATACTAAGCAAGGTTCGGCGTCAGGCATGGCCGGCGCGCCGCGCCACACGCATACCGGGCGCCCCGAAGGGACGTTACTCAAACCTCTATGAACACTTCTCAAGACCTGTCGATCATTTCCCTCGTCCTCAACGCGAGCGTGCTGGCCCAGGCCGTGATGGGGCTGCTGCTGCTGCTGTCGCTGATGTCGTGGACCTTCATCTTCCGCAAGTGGTTTGCGATCCGCCGCGCACGCGTGCAGACCGAACGCTTCGAGAAGGATTTCTGGTCGGGCGGCGACCTGCAGGCGCTGTATCAGAGCGCAGCCAACAACCGCCACACGATCGGCGCGCTCGAGCGGATCTTCGAATCGGGCATGCGCGAATTCCTGAAGGCGAAGGAAAAGCGCATCAGCGATCCGGGCCTCGTGCTCGATGGCGCACGCCGCGCGATGCGCGCGTCGTTCCAGCGTGAAATGGACGTGCTCGAAGCGAACCTCGCGTTCCTCGCATCGGTCGGCTCGGTCAGCCCGTACATCGGTCTGTTCGGCACGGTCTGGGGGATCATGAACTCGTTCCGCGGCCTCGCGAACGTGCAGCAAGCCACGCTCGCGAACGTCGCACCGGGCATCGCCGAGGCGCTCGTCGCCACCGCGATCGGCCTGTTCGCCGCGATTCCGGCGGTGGTCGCGTACAACCGCTACGCGCACGACATCGACCGCCTCGCGATCCGCTTCGAGACCTTCATCGAAGAGTTCTCGAACATCCTGCAGCGTCAGGCCCAGTAAGGAGCGCGCCATGGCAGGAAGTCCCATCCGATCCAGCATGCGCGGCGGCCGCTCGCGCCGCGCAATGGCCGACATCAACGTCGTGCCGTACATCGACGTGATGCTGGTGCTGCTCGTGATCTTCATGGTCACCGCACCGCTCGTCGCCCCGTCGATCATCAACCTGCCGACCGTCGGCAACGCCGCGCCGCAGGAGCAGACGCCGCCCGTCGTCGTCAACATCAAGGCCGACCGCACGATGAGCGTCAAGTACAAGGGCGACTCGGGCGCGACCCAGGAAGACACGATGACGAAGGCCGAGCTCGACAGCTTCATCGTCGCTCGGCAGGCTGACCATCCCGACCAGCCGGTCGTGATCGCGGCCGACAAGACCGTGCAGTACGATGCCGTCATGACCGTGATGTCCGATCTGAAGGCGCGTGGCGTCAAGCGCGTCGGCCTCCTCGTCAAATCGCAATGAACCGGCAGCAATCCACGCGCAGCTCCGCCTACCCGCCTCAGCCTCCCCGCGAGCGCGGCACCTGGCGCGCATTCGCGCTCGCCGCGCTGATGCACGTGCTGCTCGCGCTGTTTCTCTATCATGGCGTGCAGTGGCAGAACAGCACGCCGGCCGGCGCCGAAGCCGAGCTGTGGACCGAGGTGCCCGATGTCCCCGCGCCGCGGCCCGTTGTCACACCCACACCGCCCGTGAAGGTCGCGCCGCCCCCTCCCCCCGTGCGCGACGAGCAGGCCGACATCGCGCTGCAGCAGAAGAAGCGGCAGCAGGAAGCGGCCGCGCGTGAAGCGCTGCTCGAACAGCAGCGCCGCGCGCAGCAACTGAAGGCCCAGCAGGAAGAGGAAGCCCGGCGCGCGCAGCTCGCGGCGCAGCAGGCAGCCGCACTCGCCGCACAAAAAGCCGCGGACCGCGACAAGCAGAAGCAGGCCGACAAGCTCAAGCAACAGCAGCTCGCCGAGCAGCAAAAGCTCGAACAGCAAAAACTTCAGCAGCAGAAGCAGGCGCAACTCGAAGCGCAGCAGGCGGCGAAGGCGAAAGCCGACGCGGCCGCGAAGGCAAAGGCGGAAGCCCAGGCCAAGGCGAAGGCCGAAGCCACGGCGCGCGCGAAGGCCAATGCGGCAGCGAACGCGAAGCTCGACCGCGAGCGCAGCGCACGCCTGGCACAGATGCAGGGCCTGTCCGGCGCCGGTGAAGGCGGCGGCGAAGGCCTCGCGAAAAGTGGCACGGGCACGGGCTCCGGCGGCAATGCCGCCACGCCCGGCTATGCTGACAAGGTGCGCCGCCGCGTCAAACCGAACATCGTTTGGGGCGGCGAGCGAGCAGGCCTGACCACCGTCGTCAAGATTCGGTGCACGCCGTCCGGTGACGTATTGAGCGCATCGGTTTCCCGCTCCAGCGGGAATTCGGGGTGGGATCAAGCCGTGGTCAATGCGATCCACGCATCGGTCCCGTTGCCGCCCGATTCTAACGGTCGTACCCCTTCGGACATTACGATTACCTTCAAGGCTGCGGAGTGAAAGGAAATGCGCTTACACTCCGGGCGTCGCTGTCGGACGGGAACGAATCGGGTATTTTTACTGTCTCTGCCGTTGCGCAGCGATCCAAGTCATACGGGAAGCAAGAAGCATGAGTTTGATGACAAAGCTAGGTTTCAGGGCACTCGTGGCCTCGTGTCTGATCACGGCGGGCAGCGCCGCTAACGCCCAGGTCAACGTGCTGATCACCGGTGTCGGGTCGACCCAGTTCCCCATCGCCACCGCGAATTTCGCGAATGAGGCGAACCTGCCGCAGCAGGTCACGTCGATCGTCCGCGCCGACCTCGCCCGCAGTGGCAAATTCACCAACATCGACGCTGGCAGCACGCCGGTGCCGGAGAGCGCATCGGTCGATCTCGGCGCCTGGAAGGCCAAGGGCGCGAATGCGTTCGTCGCCGGCAGCGTGAACCGCGAGGCGAACGGCCAGTACAAGGTCAACTTCATCCTGTACGACACCGTGAAGCAGCAAAGCCTCGGCGGCCTGTCGCTGACGGCCACCGACACCACGCTGCGCACGGCCGGCCACAAGATCGCCGACTACATCTACCAGAAGCTGCTCGGCGTGCGTGGCGTGTTCGCCACGCGCCTGTCGTACGTGATCAAGACCGGTAACCGCTACCAGTTGCAGATCTCGGATTCGGACGGCCAGAACGCGCGCATCGCGCTGTCGAGCACCGAGCCGATCATCTCGCCGTCGTGGTCGCCGAGCGGCACGAAGGTCGCGTACGTGTCGTTCGAGCGCAAGAAGCCGATCGTCTACATCCACGACCTGCCGACCGGCCGTCGCTACATCGTCTCCGACCAGAAGGGCAACAACAGCGCACCGGCATGGTCGCCGGACAGCAACACGCTGGCCGTCGCGCTGTCGCTGACGGGCAATACGCAAATCTATACGGTCAACTCGACGGGCGGCGGCCTGCGCCGCCTCACGCAGAGCAGCTCGATCGACACCGAGCCGTTCTACTCGCCGGATGGCCACTGGATCTACTTCACGAGCGATCGCGGCGGCGCGCCGCAGATCTACCGGATGCCCGCACAGGGTGAAAGCGCCGGTGCCGCGCAGCGCGTGACTTTCACCGGCAGCTACAACACGAGTCCGCGTATCAGCCCGGACGGCAAGCTGCTCGCTTACATCTCCCGCACGGGGGGAGGCTTCAAGCTGTACGTTCAGGATCTGCAGTCTGGCGCGGCGAACGCCATCACGAATACGAATCGCGACGAATCGCCGAGCTTCGCGGCAAACGGCCAGTACCTTCTGTACGCTACCCAGTCGGGTGGTCGCAATGTTCTGGCAGCAGTGCCCTCCGACGGCAGCGCGCCGCCGCAAATCCTGTCCGTCCAGGGCGGCTCCGTTCGTGAGCCGTCGTGGGGGCCCTTCATGCAATGACCACAAGGAGAGTAAACATGATGTCGAATAAAGCTCGTCTGGCCCTGGCCGTGATGATGATCAGCGCGCTCGCAGCGTGCAAGTCGGGCGTGAAGCTCGACGACAAGGCAAACAACGCGGGTGCAGTCAGCACGCAACCGAGCGCCGACAACGTCGCGCAAGTGAACGTCGACCCGCTGAACGACCCGAACAGCCCGCTCGCGAAGCGCAGCATCTACTTCGACTTCGACAGCTATTCGGTGAAGGACGAGTACCAGCCGCTGATGCAGCAGCACGCTCAGTACCTGAAGAGCCACCCGCAGCGCCACGTGCTGATCCAGGGCAACACCGACGAACGCGGCACGAGCGAGTACAACCTCGCGCTGGGCCAGAAGCGTGCGGAAGCCGTCCGCCGTGCGATGGCACTGCTCGGCGTGAACGATTCGCAAATGGAAGCCGTGAGCCTCGGCAAGGAAAAGCCGCAGGCAGCAGGTCACGACGAAGCATCGTGGGCGCAGAACCGTCGCGCCGACCTCGTCTACCAACAGTAAGTAACGGAAGAATCGCCGTATGACGCACCGTGTATCCCTGCTGCGCGTTGCCGCAGCATTCTGCGTCGCCGGCGCGGCGTGGTCGGCCGCGCCGGCGCACGCCGGCGTGTTCGACGACAACGAAGCGCGCCGCGCCGTGCTCGATCTGCGCAGCAAGACCGACAACCTGGCGAGCCAGTTGTCGGCCGCCCAGCGTACGATCCTCGATCAATCCGGCCGTCTCGACCAGCTGAACCAGCAGGTCGCGACGCTGCGCGGCGAGAACGAGGATCTGACGAACCGGCTGACGACGCTCGAGCGGCAGCAGAAGGAGTACTACCAGGATCTCGACACGCGGCTCAAGAAGTTCGAGCCGCAGCAGGCGACGATCGATGGTGTCGAAGGCACCGTGCAGCCGGGTGAAACGGATGCGCTCAGCGCGGCGCAGCAGCAGTTCCGCAACGGCAACTTCAAGGCGGCGGCGGCTTCGTTCCGTGCGTTCATCGCGAAGTATCCGCAGAGCCCCTACCAGCCGACCGCGCAGTACTGGTATGGCAATGCGCAATACGCGCTGCGCGACTACCGCGGTTCGACTGCAACGTGGCAAGGGATCGTCAGCAAGTTCCCGCAGCACCCGCGCGCAGCCGACGCCCTCGTGGCAATCGGCACGAACCAGCTCGAGCAAGGCCAGAAGGCGGCCGCAAAGAAGACGTTCGAGCAGGTCGTTTCGCAGTATGCCGGGTCGAACGCCGCGCAGACCGCGCAGGGCAAGCTGGAGACGATCAAATAATTATCGCGGCGGGTTGTTGACAGCCTGACAATCCGTCGCTATAATCTTTTGCTCTTTGGGTCGTTTGCCAAGTTGTTGAAGCAACGAACCAACAGGTTTCAAGAACGTGGGGTGGTAACTCAGTTGGTTAGAGTATCTGACTTTTAATCAGAGAGTCGAGGGTTCGAGTCCCTCCCACCCTACCAACTATCTTCGATAGTGCAAATCAAAGCCTCCCAAGTGGAGGCTTTTTTGCGTCTGGCGCATCCCCGTCGCGCGCGCCCTCCCGACTCCGCTACCGGACGGGGCACGCACAATGGCCCCGCCAGCACATCAACGCACACTGACGTCGCGCAGCACGCCACCATATCCCGCGTACAGATTGCCGTCGGGCAGCAACTCCCGCTGCACAAGCTGGCGATGCACGACCGGCAGGTTATGGAACGGCATCCGCGCGAACAGGTGATGTTCGATATGAAAATGAATCGCGTGCGGGCCGAACAGGAACGTCTGCCACGAACGCCGGGCGATCGTGCGCGCGTTGCGGCTCTGGTCGGTACATGCCGGCAGCCCCGCATGTTCGAAGATCGCGCGCACCTGCCCGGCGAGCGGCAGCAGCGTGACGGACGGCACGATCCACAGCGTCACGTACAGCAGCGGATGCCCGACCAACGCGAGTGTGCCGAACAGCACACCGTTGCCGGCCAGCATCGACGCGACTTCCCATGCGACATACGCGCGCGACTTCCCGACCTTCGGCAGCGCATGCGCGAACTCGCCGCGCGCGAGCTTCACGACACTCGTCACGTAGCCGATCCCGCATGCGTACGCGAGCAGGCGGCCGATCAGCCGCCCGCGCGTCACCGGATAGTCATGCACGCCGAACAGCAGCGCGACGGGATCGTCCGACTCCATCGGTGCGCGATGGTGCTTCAGATGGCCTGCGCGATACGTCCGTAGCGACAACCACAGCGGGCCCGCCGTGAACAGTTGACCCAGCGCGTCGTTGGCACGCCGGTTCCGCGCCAGCAACCCGTGCGCGCCTTCGTGCATCATGACCGCGAGCGCAAGCTGGCTGCGTGCGATCACGATCGCGGCCAACGCGTACACGAGCGGATGCGGAAACGCGATCGCAACCGCGAATGCTGCAGCAATCATCAGCCAGTCGCCCGCCAGCGCCGCGCCGACGCGCGATGCGCTCACGCGAAACAACGCGGGATCGGGCACGAACCGCGCAAGCTCGGCATTTGGCCCGGCATGGTGAACACGGGCATCCGTCACGCGAGCCTCCCGCGCAGCGCGCGCCGCTCGACCCACAGCGCACTGACCATCGCAAGCGCCACGCCGCCCAGCACATCGGCCACCGTATGCTGCTTCAGCGTCAGCGTCGACGTGCAGATCAGCAGGCCGACCGACACTGTCACGAGCCGTCGCCGGTCCGCCAGCATCCGGCAGGCAAGACACGTCACCGCGACATGCAGGCTCGGAAAACCGTTGGCCGCGAGATCGAGTTGCCACATGCGCGCGAGACGGTGGCGCACGAACGCGTTGCCGATCTCCGCGACGTCGGGCCGCGGCACGGCTTCCGGGAAGAGCAAGAAACACAAGACACCGAGCACGAACGCAATCAGCACGGCCTCCTTGAATGCGGCGAACGCGGGCGGCCGCGCATACGCGGCAAGCGCGATCACGAACGGAAAGAAGCCGACATAGACGAACCACGACCACGCAATGAACGGAATCCGCGCATCGATCGACGTGGCCAATACATAGCGCGGCGTGACGCTACGCTCCAGCAGAAAGAAGATCGCGAGGCCGGCTGCCATGCCGAACGTCGCGGCCAGCATCTGCCGGATATCGGGCTGGCGATCGTCACGAAACGACAGTGAATTCATCGTGGCGCCGGCGCCTCGCATCGCGTATCCGTATCGGCCACCTGCGCACGCGGACGCAGCGCGAGGAGGCGCGACGTCCATGCGTCGACGCGCGCACGCGCCTGCTCGCGGCCGGCGATCGTTCCTGCCTGCGTACCAGGGTTGCGCATCAGTTCGGCTGCAGCCTGCCCGACTTCCCGCCGAAATGCGGCCGCATCGCCGCGCCAGGTGACGACGCGATGCACGAGTTGCAGCCGCGCGGCACGCTCGGCGTTGCTCGCCTGCTCAGGCTGATCGGACTGCACGAGCAGGATCGGGCGGCGATACACGCGTGCGATCGACAGCGCAGCCATGCCGGGTGCCGACACGATCAGCGGTGCATGGGCGGCGCGCGTCACCCAGTCGGCGTCGACGCCGGTCCAGCCGTCGTGCCCGGCATAGCCCTCACCCACACGGTGCGTCGCGATTCCTGCATCGCGCATGCCGGCCGACAACGCATCGGCGAGCGCGATGTCGCGGAAGTGCGGGTTCAGATAGACGGCTGCTGCAGCCGGTTCCGAAGCCGGCTGCTCGGCGACGATCGGCACCGGTGTCGGCAGCCGGTAATGCGTGCACGATCGCCGGACTTCATCGGCGGCATCGTAAGCAAAATCGTGCTCGATGCAACACGCCGCCGAATCGATCTGCCAGTCGACGATCCGTGCAAAAGCACGTGCCAGTGCGCGCGGCAGCCGCGCATCGAAATTCGCTGTCAACGCGCGGCGCAGGCTTCCGCCGTACACGTGGACGACGCGGCGGCGCCAGCCCGGCATCGCGCCCATAAACAGCAGCGCCGGATGAAACGAGTCGTTGATCACGAGATCGGCATCGCGGACGATCGCTCGCAGCCGCGCGATGTCACGCAGCATGCGTGTCGGCCTGAACACATAGTGCGCGACATTGCGATCGGTCGCGTCGCGCAGCATGTTCTGCCGTTCGTCGAACTGCACTGCGTAGTGGCGGGACAACACGGTCGCGTCGATGTCGAACGCAGCCAGAAACACCTGCCCCGCGTCGGACGTCGTCAACACGTCGACCTGCGCGCCGGCCGCACGCAGCGCGTGCACGAGCAGTTGCGCGCGCATCAGGTGGCCGCGTGCGTCGGCCGTCGCGAGATAGACGATTCGCGGCATCATGCGCCCGGACGAAGCGACTGGAGCCAGCCGGCCGCAACCATCGCCAGCGCACCCGTCACGCCGAAACCGGCTTCGATCGCACGGATCTCCTCGAGCAACGCGGCGAGATGTGCGGTCTCGGACGGCGCAACCAGACGGCGCAGCGTGTCCGAGCAGAGCCTCACATGCCGCGTCTCGTCGGCAAGCACGCGCGAGAGTAGCGGGTGCAACGGATGTGCATCGCCGATCGTTGCGCAGTGGCGCGCAAGCACGCGCATCGCCATCTGTTCCGCGCACAGACCCGTCGCATAGGCCGGCACGAGCACGCCTTGCGAGAAATGCGGCGCATGGCGCTGCGCGAGCCGGCGCCATCGCATGATCTTGCGTCGGCTCAGCCAGTCGGGCTCATGGGGTGCAGTCGACGGCGCGACACCGCGCGCGCGCAGCGCATCGGCAAACGCGGCCGCATGGCGACGCTCGTCCGCGAGATGCTGCTCGATCCGCGGCGCGAGCCAGTCCGGCGGCTGTCCGGTCCAGTCTTCGTGCAGCGCGCACTCGGTCGCTTCCTCGCCGATCAGGTACATGCGCAGCACCCAACGCTCGCCATGTGTGCTGCGATGGAGCTGCCGGATCGCCGCCCGCTTGATGCGATCGACGAGGTACGCGCGCACCCGCGCCGCGCCGCGCGGCACGGGCGCATCGAGACAGTCGAAGCGTGCATCGCGCGCCGCGTGCGGCGACGCCGGCAGGTCGCCAGCCGCGGTCATGCCGGCACGCCCCGGACGGACGCCGATTTCGTCGCGGACGCGGCAGCGGCTGCCGGATCGCGACGCCATCCGAGGATCAGGCCGATGAAGCTTTCCTGCATGAATGCGTGCGCGGATGCGGTCGCGCCCGCAAATGCTTCCTCGCGGCCGTTGACGCGCAGATAGCCGTTGCCGTCTCGCGCGCCGAATTCGATCCGGTCGTTCTTCCTGAAGCCGCGTGCACGCATGTCCTTCACGAGCGCGCTGCCGTCGAGGCCGAACAGGAACAACTCGCGCTGGGCGACCCACACCGGAATGTGATTGCTCAGTGCATCGAAGCGAATCACCCACGTGCCTGATGCGAGTGCGCGATCGACGTCGGCATCGTGCGGCGCGTTCGACGTAAAGCTCGCACGCGCGACCGACTTAGTCAGGCCGCCGACACCAAGCGCGATCGTGATGTCGTCCGCGGACGGCTGCTTCGGATCGGTCGCGCTCACCTTCACGAGATGCCGCGCGAGTCGCGATGCAAGCGATGGATGCGCGAACAGCGCCAGCGTTTCGTCCGGCGTGAGCACGTCACGTTCGCCCTCGCCCTCCTTCACGCGCACACGATACGGATCGATCCTGACCTCGGTGAACGTGCCGTGCACGGGCGCATGGACGTACACGTCGCGGTCCCATTTCGCGCCGTCGCGACGCAGCAGCACGTGCACGCTCAGCGGCACGCGCCGGCCGTCGCCGTCGACGCCGGTGCCCTGCAGGAGCACGTCGCCGAGCACGTCCTTCGTGCGACGCGTCGCATCGCTCGAGAAGACGATCGCGTGCGCATCGGTATCGATGCTTGCGTGAACGTCCGGCGCATCGAGCGCGATGCGATTGCAGTCCGCGGAGGCCGCGTTCGCGAATGGGCAGCCGCTTTGCGACGCGAAGTGGTAAATCCCGCGCCCCGCATGATCGACCGGCGCGGCATGGGCGCCGACGCTGGCGGCAAACAGGGCGAGGCTGGCAACACGGGTGGCGAAAGAGGACATGGTCGTTATCGGTATGGATGCAGGATGTCGGCTGTCATGGCCGCGCACGATGCGCGGCGCCGGTTCAATGACGGTGATAGGACAGCGCTTCGAGATCGCGCCGGGCCGATGCGCGCCCGGCGAGCCCGAAACCACGCGCGAGCGCGCCGAGCGTATCGACGGCAGACGCCGCGATCGTGACGCCGATGGCCGCGAGATAGCGGACGGCGCCAAGCGGCGGCAACTGCTGGCGATTCAGCGCGCGCAGGCTGTAGCCGAGCCGCATCGCCATCACGCAGAACGGGCCGAGCGGGCCGCTGCGGCCGAGCCACTGCCAGCCGCGCGGCAGGTACGCGTTCACGAGATAAGGTGTCAGGCCGACGCTGTCCTCGCCGCGCATCCAGCGCAGCTTCAGCGATTCGCGTTGCGTGTCCGGCAGCCGATGTTCGGTGTGCGCGTCCGGTGCGAACTCGACAGCCACGCCAGCCGCCTGCATCCGCAGCCCCATCACCTGGCAATGCGCGCGATAGACGCCGTCGAGCGGCTCGTAGCGAAATTGCGCGAACACGTCGCGCCGGAACGCGATGTTGTTCGCATAGAAGTTGCGCGTCGCGCCGTCGCGCAGCGGGCTCGGGAAATACATGAAATCGATCGACGTCAGCGCGATGCCGAGCACGTTCGACGCATAGCTGGTGCGCCCCGCCACCGCGGCGGGCGCATCGCCGGCTTCCCGCGCGAACGGTGCGAGCAGGTGCTCGAGCCAGTCGTCGGCGGGCCGGCAATCGGCATCGCCGAACACAACGATGTCGCAGCGGGCCGCGTCGACACGGTCGAACCCGTCGTTCTTCGCATCGTAGTAGCCGGTGCTCGCGCCGATCTCGACGAAGTCGATCGGGCGGCCGGCCAGCGCAACGATCTCCGCGCACGCATCGGCGGGCAGGCCGTCGTGCGTAATGATCCATTGTGCGAGTACCGCGGGCGGAACGGTCTGCTTCGACAGCGCCGATACGAGGCGCTTCAGGCTGTCGACGGCCTGCGCGAGCCCCGCGCCGCCGCGCAGGTTGTTCGTCTCCAGCACGAGCGCGGCCTGCGCCGCCACGGCACGGGCAGCCGCGCGGGTGTGCCGCGTGGGTTCTGTGAAGTCTGGCATCCGGAATATCTCCATCGTCATGCGCACCGGCATGGATGAAACGAATAGGCGGGGAGCCCGCGGCGCATCGGCGAATGCGGGTCGCCCGCGACCGTCGTCGCAAAACGGGCGGCCTGGAGGGCGCCCGCTTCGCGTCCTGTCACTCCTGGACGGACGGCGCCGAATCGGCGTCGGTATAGCGCGGCTTCGCGTTTTGCAGGTCACGCGTGTTCTTCTGCACGGCGACCGAGCCGAACAGCGCGAGCACGAACGACATCGCGTAGAAACCCTTCTCGCTCAGTTGCAGTGTCGCGTTGAAGAGGCCGACGACCAGCAGTGCGATCGACAGCAGCAGCGCGATCCAGCTGAGGCCGTAATAGATGCCGGTGACGGGAATGCCTTCCGCGCGGTCGCGGACGCTTTTCTGCAGCGAGATTGCCGCATAGAGACCGAACACCAGCACGGTGAAGTAGTAGCCCTTCTCGTTGAGCTGCATGCCGGCGTTCCAGAGACCGATCAGGAATGCCGCGAAGCCGGCGAGCAGCGCGGCCCACGACGCGGCCACGAACGCGAACGACGGCTGCTGGATGGTGGTCTGGTTCATTGCTTTGCCCTCTCTTTCTTCTTGTTCGAAATCGTTTTCGTTGAACTGCGTTTCGCGCATGGTAGCAGCTTTGGCTAGCGGCAAGACGCTGCGCTTGCAGTCTTACAATTCGCGCTGCGCCCGCCGCCAGCGCCCCGGCGTCGTGCCGAGCACCGCGCGAAACGCCTTGCCGAAGGCGGCCTCGGACTGGTAACCGACCGCCTGGCCGATCTCCGCCTGCCCGCGCTGCGTGTCCTGCAGCAGCGCGCACGCGTGCATCATCCGGATCTGCGCGACGAACGCACCCACGCTCATCCCGGCCCGCTCGCGGAAATGCCGGGCGTACGTCGCGCGCGACATCGCGGAGGTATCGCCGAGCGACTCAACCGTCCACGGTTTCTCCGGCGCTTGCAGCACGGCCTGGACCGACGGGCCGAGCCGCGCGTCGGCCGCCAGCGCCAGCCAGCCGGACA
>NZ_JAAGPB010000213.1:0-14048 GCF_017104585.1 Burkholderia sp. Ac-20392 | reverse complement strand
CCTGCCCCGGCGCGGCCTCGACGAGCGGCGCGAACCACGGATCGCGCGCCAGCCCGCTGCCGATGGCGGCCGGATCGGCGCCGAGATCGAACATCGTCGCAACGCGCGCGGCGAACGCGTCGTCGACATGACGCGCGACCGCGCCTTCGACCGTCGCGACTAGGCAATGCTTGCGCGGATGTTTCGCGACCGTGAGCCGGCCGGCGTCGCCGTGCAGGTCGACGATGCGGCGATACACACCGTCCGCCACCTGCTCGACGCCCGGAATCGCGCGCCCGCTGAAGAAGCGCAGCACGCGCGCCCAGTCGTAAGGCGCATTGAAGCGCAGTTCCATTTGCGCGGACGGCGGCACCTGGCCGCCGTTCACGATGGATGTGATCGTTGTTTTTGCGATGCTCAAACTGCGCTGCCCTCCGCAACGGATTCGGTTTGATCGTCATGCACATGCCGCGCCTCGGACGCGAGCAGCGTCGCCTTGCGGCGCACGCCCCAACGATACCCGGAAAGCGCGCCGCCCTTCTGTACGACGCGGTGGCACGGGATCGCGAGCGCAACCGGGTTCGACGCGCACGCAGACGCGACGGCACGCACCGCGCGCGGCGAACCGAGCGCCTCGGCGATCTCCGAGTAACTGCGCGTTTCGCCGTACGGAATATGCGTCAGCGCCTCCCATACGCGCTGCTGGAATGCAGTCGGCGCGATGTCGAGCGGCAGGTCGAATGCGTGCCGTGTGCCGTCCAGGTACGCGCGAATCTGCGAGACGAACGGCGCGAGTCGTGTCGACGCTTCGACCAGCTCGGCGCGTGCGAACGCGTCCTTCAGCTCACCGACGAGCACTGCCGGTTCGTCGCCGAACGCGATCCGGCAGATGCCCTGCTCCGTCGCGGCGACGAGCACCGTGCCAAGCGACGTCGATGCGGTCGCATAGTCGATCCGCAGGCCGGCACCCTGGCGGCGAAACGCCGACGGCGCCATCCCGAGCTCGCGCGGCACCGACGCATAGAGCCGCGACGGCGAGTTGAAGCCCGCATCGACGGCCGCCTGCGTGACCGGCTGCCCGCTTTGCAGCGCCTGCCGCAACGCGGCGCCGCGCTGTGCGGCCTGGTACTGCCGTGGCGACACGCCGACCACGCGCTTGAAGAGCCGCTGGAGGTGAAACGGGCTCACGTGTACGGCATCGCTCAGTTGCTGCAGCGTGAGCCGTTCGGCATGTGCGTCGAGCACCGCGCACGCGCGGTTGACGATCTCGAGCTCGCGCGGCAGCCCTTCCGGCTGGCAGCGCTTGCAGGGCCGGAAGCCGGCCGCACGCGCGGCGGCCGTATCGGCGAAGAAGGACACATTTTCGCGACGCGGCTGCCGCGACGCGCAGGTCGGGCGGCAGAACACGCCGGTCGTGCTCACGGCGTAGAAGAACGCGCCGTCCGCATGCGGATCGCGCTCGGTGACGGCGCCCCAGCGGGCATCATCGGTCGGATAGGCGGTTTTCATCTGAACCTCGCACTCTCTAGTGTAGATGGTGCCTACTCTAGACATCGGCACGTACCGTCGCGCCCTGAATCTTGCTCTGTGATTCTTGCTCTGACTCGCCCCGGATAATCGGGGGCGCATCGACTAAAAATAAATCCGACAAAACGCGCGCGCCGGCCGTTCCAGCGCCGATTTCGTCATCGTCCCGTCACCATTTTGCTGCACCGCAGATGCGACAAATCGCCGTCCTGACGTTTTTTTGCATTCGAAATATTGCGTCGCACCATCGCCGTGTGTATAGTTGGAACTGTCTCCTCCATGTCTCCTCCTGATATGGATTAAGCCCGTTCCGCTCTGCGTGAACGGGCTTTTTTTCGTCCGTCGATTGTGCCGCGTTCCGGCCGGCGGCGCAGGCGTGATGCGTCTACACTCGATGCTCATGGACTGCGAAGGAGAGCCTGCCCATGAAACCGACTATCCGCGCGATCGATCACATCGTGCTGCGCGTGACCGACATGGCTGCGATGACGCGCTTTTACTGCGACGCCGTCGGCTGCCACGTGGAGAAGGAACAGCCCGACCTGGGCCTTGTACAGCTGCGTGCCGGCGACGCACTGATCGACCTGCTGTCGGTCGGCGGCCCGATCGACCGTCCCGACAGCGGCCCGCCCGGCACGGGACGCAACCTCGATCACCTGTGCCTGCGCGTCGAGCCGTTCGATCCCGACGCATTGACCGCCCATTTCGCCGCGCATGGCGCACGGCCGGGCGCGCCCGCGGAGCGCTACGGCGCCGGCGGCTACGGGCCGTCGATCTACCTGTTCGATCCGGAAGGCAACATGCTGGAATTCAAGGGGCCGCCGGCCGCGATCGGCTGAACGCGGCCGGCGCGCAGGCCGTCACGCGTCCGCGCGCGCCTTCAGCACCGTCCATTCGACCGCGACCGGATCGTGGTCGGCGCTCGAGATCCACGCGGCGCCGTCCTGCACCGTGCACTGCAGGCGCATCGTGCGCTCTGCGAGTTTCCCGAGCGCGGCCGCGACACCGTCGTTCAGCGACAGCACCTGCACGTTGCGCAGCCGCTCGACCTTGCTGCGCACCCCCTGCCACCAGATATCCGACGTCTTGCCGCCGTATGCGATCACCGTGACCTGCCCGGCGCGGCCGGCCGCCTTCGAGATGCGCCGCTCGTCGGGCTGCCCGGCTTCGATCCAGACGTCGATCGCGCCGGTCAGATCCTTCTGCCACAAATCGGGCTCGTCGACGTCCGACAGCCCCTTGCAGAATTCGAGCCGCTCGTGCGCGAACAGCGCGAACGCGACGATGCGCACCATCATCCGGTCGTCGGTTTCCGACGGATGGCGTGCCACCGTCAGCGCGTGATCGGCGTAGTAGTGCCGATCCATGTCGGCGATTTGCAGTTCGGCTTTGTAGATCGTGGATTTCAGCGCCATGCGGATGCGGCCCGGGCGGGCATTCGGTTCGGTCGGGCCGTGATGATACCGAATGCTGGCCGTCCGGCGCGTGTCATGCGCCACCCACAGCGCAACGGCCCGGCATCTGCCGGGCCGTGTTCGGTTCGCGCCGCCGGCTCATCGGGCCGGCGCGCTCGCGCGTCGTGTGACGGCGCGGTGAAAGAACGGTTACTGCTTGACGAAGCGCGAATCGGTCCAGAGACCCTGCTGGTCGCTGTTGTCGGCGCTGACGAACTGCACGTCGCCCTGGTCGACCGACACCACGCGGAAGCGCTGGCCCTCCGGCACCGACAGGCAACGGTAGTCGTCGAAGTATTGCTGCTTCGCCTGCGACTTGCCGTCACGCTCGTGACTCAGTACGGAGTCCAGATTGTCTTTCGACAGGCAGCCCCATGCGTTCTTCGTCAACTGGATTTCCTGCTTCGGCTTGACGGCCGAATCGCCGCCGGCTTGGGCAATCGACACCGCGCAAAATGCGCCGACGAGGGCAAAAAGGACACCGGTACGCTTCATCATGTTCTGTCTCCAGGCTTGCGGGCACCAGGCTTGGGTTAGCTATGCGTTTACAGGTGATCGTGAACCCGCGTTTTTCACTTTAGAAGACCGGCAAGCGATATCAAGCACATTTGTTGTGCGACCGCAATAGCGGCGGATTGTCGCACCCCGTGCGCAGCCCGTTTTTCGCACCATGCGCAGGCGGGACGACGTGCGCTGCATGGAGAACAGGCCCGCGCCGCCGGGCGGAAAGCATTGCGCAGCAAGACTTTCAGCAAAGTTACAATGCGGCGATTGAACGGTTTGGATAATCCATTTCGCTATCCGGATCATTTTGATGCGCTGCACATAAAGTCATCCGAAACGATTCGACTTTACCGCAACGCGGAATCGCATTTACCTGATACAAGAAAAATGCCAGGTATAAGCGAATCCGTATTTATCCGTAGTTCTCCGCATGCATCCAGCGCCCGCGGAAGCCCACGCCGCAGGCGCCTTTCGCCAGCGTGTTTACCCTGCTTTATTCACGGTGGATTGCTGGCGCTCGAAATAATCGCGCTGAAAAATGCACATGCGATAAGCGTTGTGATACGCGCCGTTTCCGAAAAATTCTTCCTTCAATTCGGCCTCGTGCTGAAATCCGCATTTCTCGTACACATGAATCGCCGCCGCATTGGACGTATCGACAATCAGGTACAGCTTGCGCATGTTCAGCACCTTGAACGCGTACTCGATCGCAAGGCGCGTCGCCTGCCCCGCATAGCCGCGCCCCTGGCATTGCGGCGCGATGATGATCTGGAACTCGCCGCGGCGATGGATGTAGTCGAGCTCGATCAGCTCGACGAGGCCGACCAGTTCACCTTGCGCGTCGACCGCGACGAAACGGCGCTCGCGCTGGTCGTGCACGTGGCGGTCGTACAGTTGTGACAGTTCCGAGAAGGTTTCGTACGGCTCCTCGAACCAGTAGCGCATGATTTTTGCGTCGTTGTTCAGCTCGTGGACGAAGCGCAGGTCCTGGCGCTCCAGCGGCCGTAGCGCGAGCGTGTTGGTATCGTTCTGGAGTTGCATGTTCATGTCCTTTTTGATGCCGGCGCCCGTGCGGCAAGGCCGCATCCGGGCCTGTTTCGCACTGTAAGAAATTGAACGCGGGCGAAGTTCAGAGCCTAGAATGGGAGCAAGGGTTCCTGCCACCGCAAGGAGGCTATCGTGTTCGAGCAAGTCATACTCGGAATATTCCTCGTGCTGCCGCTCGTCATCGTAGCGGCGCTGTTTTCCGACGAACTTTGGCAGGAACACCGGCGCCAGCATCCGCGCGACGAAAACGCACCGCACATCGACTGGAAGCATCCGTGGCGCCGCGTGCGACGCGAGCATTGAGTCGATCGCCGTTCATCCGCGGGGCGCGCCTGCCTGGTCGCCCTGGCAAGTGAACGCACAACGCGCACCGTTACGCACCCGAATACCGCTCAAGCCACCCAACCCGCTCACTCCGCGAGACGCCGCCGTGAACGACCAGCCCGCCCAGCCTCCGCACGACATTCCCAACGAAGCGATCGACCTGCAGATCGCCGACGTGCTGGCGGCCGTCCGTTACCCGGCCAACAAGGATGCGATCGTCGATGCCGCGCGCGACGCCGGCGCCAGCAACGACGTGCTGTCGATGCTCGACGGCCTGCCCGAACAGGACTACGCGGACGTCAACGCCGTCACGCAGTGGGTCGCCGGCAACTTCGGTCCCGGCCTCGGGGTTTGAGCGCACACCCATAACGCGATAGGATCAGGCCGCACCGGTCGCGCAGCGGCCGGTTGCCTGTCGCCCGGCGCAAGACCGGGCGTTTCCGCCTACGTGCCCGGGGAACACCATGGAAGGCATCCTGATCCAGCACACGACCCGCCGTCAGCTCTGGTTCGGCGCACTGACGGCGCTCGTCATCGTGCTCGCGCTCGGGATCGCCGCGCCGCACGCGAACGTTGCGCTGCCGGCCGTCGAGCCGTTCATGCCGATGTGTGCGCTCACCGTGTTCACCACCGCGAGCATCGCGGCGTTCTTTCTCGGCGCGCAGTTCACCGTGACGCGCCAGCCGGTGCTCGGCGCGCTCGGCGGCGCCTACGCGTTCACCGCGCTCGCCGTCGCGCTGCAGCTGCTCACCTTTCCCGGCGTGTTCGCGCCACACGGGCTGTTCGGCGCGCAACCGCAAAGCGCCGCGTGGATGTGGATCTTCTGGCATGCCGGCTTCCCGGGTTTCGTGATGGTCGCGCTGCTCGCGCGCGAGCGGCTGGCGCGCGCCCCGATCGGCGCGCAGCAGACACGCTGGTGGACGCTCGCGCTGATCGGCGGGCCGGCGGTCGTCGCGGGGCTGCTGTGCCTGTTTGCGCTGAACGTGTCGCTGCCACCCGCGTTTCATCCGCCGGGCGATGCGGCCGTGCTGCCCGTCAACGCCGTCGCGCTGATCGTGTGGCTGCTCAACGCGCTGGCGCTCGTGGCCGTGCTGGCCACCGGCCGGCTGCGCACGACGCTCGACCTGTGGCTCGCGATCGCGGTGCTCGCGTGCCTCACCGATACGACGCTGAACCTGATGAGCACCAATCGCTTCACGGTCGGCTGGTACCTCGCGCGCGTGTTCAGCATGTTCACGCCGGGCGTGCTCGTGTGCGTGCTCGCGTGGGAAGTAACGATGCTGTACCAGCGGCTGTTCGAGGCGCACGCGACGCTGATCCGCTCGTCCGCACGCGACGGCCTGACGGGCGCGTTCAACCGCATGCACTTCAACGATCATTTCCACACGCTGTTCCTGCAGGCGCGACGGCAAGGCGAACCGCTGTCGCTGCTGATGGTCGACGTCGACCGCTTCAAGGCGTACAACGACGCGTTCGGTCACGTGAAGGGCGACGCATGCCTGATCGCGGTTGCGAATGCGCTGGCCGGCGCGGTGCGGCGGCCGGCGGACATCGTCGCGCGCTACGGCGGCGAGGAGTTCGCGATCGTGCTGCCGAACACGGGCGCGCGCGGCGCGCGGGTGGTTGCCGAGGAAGCGCGCGAAGCGGTGCTGCGGCTCGATCTCGCGATGCCGACCGCACCCGCCGGACGCGTAAGCGTGAGCGTCGGCTGCGCGACCGTGTCGACCGACGATCTGTCGACACCCGATGCGTTGATCGAAGCCGCCGATGCCGCGCTGTATCGTGCGAAGGATACGGGGCGAAACAGGGTCGTCACCGCCTGAAAACGTCTGCTGTTTGGCAATTTGTTACGGTCATTGTGACCGGAATAATCCGCCGTTACGGATTGCGGAACAGGGAAACGATCGCTTACAGCCGGTGTTGCGAGCGCTCGCTATGCTGGGTTTCATATTGAACCCGAGCAGGTGAACGCGATGAAGAAGACCCTTTTGCTGATTGCCGGCGTCGCCGTGCTGTTGAGCGGCTGTATCGTGGTACCTGATGGTGGCGGGTATTACGGTGGTGGCGGGTACTACCATCATCGTCATTGGGATTGATGCCTTCCCGCTAAGCACGGCATCGTCATTCCGCTGAAACTCGGATGAATACCGAGCGTCGTACGTGATTCCGCACCTCCGGCATATGGTTCATATCGCGCGCAGCGATTTGAATCGTCGCCGGAGCGTTACGGGCGCCCACACGCCTCTGCCGATCCCCCACGGTAATTGACCGCACGGCACGCCTCACTCGCATTCCATGCGGGTAATCGTTCATTGGCTTTGCAGTCGGGTATCTCAACGTCAAATTGCAATGCCGCGTCATGACTGCTATGTCCCGGATGCACCAGAGTTTGGAGCGACGGCCAGCCAGGTCGGCCGCATCGAATAGCAATCGGCGACGCGCCATTCAGTTCTTCACGTTCCAGCCGATATCACTTGTTTACTGCTGCGAGTTCCTGTCGCACTGTCGTCCCGCGACACTCGTCGTCACTAGAACAATGAACCTACTGAAACATGAAGCTGTTCGACCGACAGAAGTGGCATAACGACGTCTCGATCGCTGGAAACCGTTATCTCCGTGTCCCTCTTCCCAAAATGGAGGCAGGGCGTTTCGGCTGGATCAAGCGCTGGGCCATGGACTGGCTCGTGCCGACAGGTCTATCTGCGTGGGCTACCTATCATCTGACGGGCGCATTCGTTGAACGCTACCGCGCGCTCCTCCCGAAAGGCGTTGGCGACGACGTTCCCCTCGAGGTCATGTCCGACTTGTGGGCCCGCCCCTCCTCACAATATTTCTTCGTAGGCTTCGTCGGGCTGGCGGCTCTAACCGTTGCCATGCTGCTCTATCAACAGTTGGCGCGCCCAACGCTGAAAAGCATCCTCAATCGTCGCAAACGGCCGTTCGTCGGCCCAAAGCCATTCTTGCTCGTGTTCGTCCTCGGCAAACTGCTGGCAACCATCATTCCAGCATGCGCCGTTGCGATCGCGGTTTACTCACCGGCAAGCGGGACGTGGGGCGGGATTGGCATTCTCATCGGACTGATTGCCCTGATCACCGCCGGCTACTACCACATGGCCTACGGCGAAATGCGGCCTCCATGCGTCATCTCGATCTCATTTCACCGGCCACGACAACGTCCATCGATCAATGCAGGCGAGCCCGCATCGACGACAAGTTTGAGCCAATGGCGCGACGCGCATACAGCGCTTCAGGACGACGCAAACGCAATCTCGGATGCGGCAGGAGGGGCATTCGCACAGAATGTGACTGCCTCATTTGATCTCGACGATGTTGCCATTTGCGTCGCGCTGAGCGTCGACATCGATGATTTGCCGCAAGATCGCCGGCACGCGCTCGACGCGCAGATCAACCGCGTGCTGAGCAAATGGCGCGACGAAGGTTACACGAGCGGCTCGCTTTATGACGGAAGAACGTTGCCTGCGCCGCTTGCCCCTTCGCCCCTCGGTGATTCCACGCCACGATCGCATCCGCCCGGCGGCGCACCGGCCGACTCGGTGCGTGTGTCGGCGCCCCCAGGCAGCCGTGCCCTGATCGTTGGTGACGCCATCGTTCAACGGCACGGGGGTGGTCGCCGCGGGCGAGTCCTGCAGCGCAGGGAGCGCGTGTTCGAATTCGCTTCGGAGTCTAAAGACGACAGAGCTTGAGCGCAGTGTTACGGCGCGAATAGCGGTTCAGCCGGGTCTACTCACTTCCCGATACAAAACCTGCTGAAAATCACCCCCAGCAGATCATCCGAAGTGAACTCCCCGGTAATCGCATTGAGCTGTTCCTGCGCGAGCCGCAGTTCCTCGGCAAACAGATCGAGTGACTGCGCGCGCTGCTCCGCATGATCCGCCGCTTGCGCGAGATGCTCCTGCGCAGCCCGCAGTGCGATCAGATGCCGTTCGCGCGCGAGATACACGCCTTCCGCCCCCGCCTGCCACCCTGCAATCCGCAGCAGCTCCGCGCGCAGCATGTCGATCCCGTCGCCGCGCTTTGCCGACAGATGCACCTCGGTCAGATCGCCTTCCGCCGCCGGATGCTCGACACACGCCGCCACACCGGTCAGATCCGTCTTGTTCAGCACACGCACCACCGGCACGCCGCCCGGGAACCGCGCCGCGATCGTCTCGTCATCCGCCGTCATCCCAATACGCGAATCCAGCAGATGCAGCACGACATCCGCGCGCTCGATCTCGCTCCACGTGCGCGCGATACCGATCCGCTCGACCTCGTCCTCCGTCTCGCGCAACCCGGCCGTGTCGATGATGTGCAGCGGAATCCCTTCGACCTGGATCGTCTGCGCCACCTTGTCGCGCGTCGTGCCCGCGATCGGCGTGACGATCGCCAGTTCCGCGCCGGCCAGCGCATTCAGCAACGACGACTTGCCGACGTTCGGCTGCCCCGCGAGCACGACCGACAGCCCTTCACGGAGCAACGCCCCCTGCCGCGCGTCGCCCAGCACGTGCGCGAGCTGCGCGCGAATCTTCGCGAGCTTGCCGCGCGCGTCGGCCGCTTCCAGGAAGTCGATCTCTTCTTCCGGAAAATCGAGCGTCGCCTCGACCAGCATCCGCAGCGTGATCACGTCGTCGACGAGCGCATGGATCTGCCGCGAGAACGCGCCATCGAGCGATCGCCCGGCCGAACGCGCCGCCGCTTCGGTGCTCGCCTCGATCAGGTCGGCCACGGCCTCGGCCTGCGCGAGATCGAGCTTGTCGTTCAGGAACGCGCGGCGCGTGAATTCGCCGGGTTCCGCGAGCCGCAGCCCGAAGCCGCGCCCCGCATCCAGGCAGCGCTGCAGCAGCAGTTGCATCACGATCGGCCCGCCGTGCCCCTGCAACTCGAGCACGTGCTCGCCGGTGTACGAATGCGGCGCCGGGAAGTACAGCGCGATCCCGCGGTCGAGCGGCGCGCCATGCTCGTCGAGGAACGGCACGTAGCTCGCATGGCGCGGCGCGAGCTTCTGCCCGCACAACGCGTCGATCAGCGGCAACGCAGCCGTCTCGCCGCCGCGCCCGAACGACACGCGGACGACCCCGATGCCACCCCGGCCGGCAGCAGTGGCAATGGCGACGATCGGATCGGAATCGGTAGCGAGCATGGGAATCGGATGAATCGGGTGATCAAGGGAATATGGTGCGCCCGCGCAACGGTTCGGGCATCGGAACGCCGGCATTGTAGCGTGCCGGCACACACGCCACCGGTCGCCGCTCATGATTCGGACACGCTCGAATTTATCCCGCCAGGGATAAGCCAAGTATCAGCCCGGCGCAATGTCACAGCCACCGCTTCGGACGAGTATGGCTGCTGGAGCGGCCCAACGCTGTGGCCCTCAATTTCGCCACGCACCCCGATCAAGACCGGGATTCGTCTGAATGGGATACGTTTATCCCGAATGGTTGTCTGAAACGCGGCGGTGGAATTGCACAATCTCCCCCATGCCGACATCCGAAGAAAAAGCCGCGTTCTCGGAACGCCTGAAATTCGCCCTGCGGCGCAGCCCGGAGAAGGTCACCGGTGCGACTGAGCTGGCGAACCGATTCAACCTGCGCCACCGCGGAGCGCAGCCCGTTTCGCCGCAAACCGCGCACAAATGGCTGACGGGCCGCACGATCCCGACGTCGGACAAACTCGCCACGCTCGCCGAATGGCTGCGCGTCGAGGTCCACTGGCTGCATTACGGCCCGTCGCCGAGCGTGATCGAACATCCGACACCGCAACCGCTGCCGCGCGACGAGCGCTATCCGCCCACGCCCGAGACGATCGAACTCGCGTCGAAGATCGAGGCGTTGTCGCCGCATCATCGCTACCTCGTGCAGGAACTGGTCGAGCAGTTCTACGGCGACTCGGGCGAATCGAAGAAGGCCTGAGCCCGCACCACCGGACCCGCAAAAAGCAAAAAGCCGCATGGGCGAACCATGCGGCTTTTTTCATGCATCGCGGGGCGAACATGCCGCCCCACGTATGCAACGGGCGTCAGGCCGGTTTCTTCTTGGCCCCGCCGAGCTTGCGCGTGATGTAGTACTGCTGCGCGATCGACAGCACGTTGTTCACGACGTAGTACAACACCAGGCCGGCCGGGAAGAAGAAGAACATCACCGAGAATGCGATCGGCATGAACTTCATCATCTTCGCCTGGACCGGGTCCGGCGGGGTCGGGTTCAGGCTCGTCTGCACGTACATCGACACGGCCATCAGCACCGGCAGGATGAAGAACGGATCGCGCTGCGACAGGTCGTGAATCCACAGGACCCACGGCGCGCCGCGCATTTCGACCGACGCGAGCAGCACCCAGTACAGCGAGATGAACACCGGGATCTGGATCACGACCGGCAGGCAGCCGCCGAACGGATTGACCTTCTCGGTCTTGTACAGCTCCATCAGCGCCGAGTTCATCTTCTGCGGATCGCTCTTGAAGCGTTCGCGCAGCGCCTGCATGCGCGGCGTGATTTCCTTCATGCGCGCCATCGACTTGTAGCTCGCAGCCGACAGCGGGAAGAACACGGCCTTGATCAGCAGCGTGAGCAGCACGATCGACCAGCCCCAGTTGCCGATGTAGCCGTGGATCTTCTCGAGCAGCCAGAACAGCGGCTTCGCGATGATCGTCACCCAGCCGTAGTCCTTCACGAGTTCCAGGCCCGGCGCGATGCCTTCGAGCATGCGCTCTTCTTCCGGACCGGCGAACAGGCGCGCCTGCACGTCGGCCGACTGGCCCGGTGCGATCGCGGCGACAGGCTGCTTCACGCCGACGCGGTACAGCGTCGGATCGATCTTTTCAGCGTAGATGTCGCGCTTCACGCCCTGCTGCGGAATCCAGGCCGACGCGAAGTAGTGCTGCACCATCGCGACCCAGCCGTTGTCGGCGGAGGTCACGTAGTCGGCCTTGTTCTTGTCGAGGTCGCTGAAGTTGATCTTCTGGAAGTGCTTCGCGTCCGTGTAGACCGCCGGCCCGAGGAACGTGTGCGAGAACATCGGCGTTTCGACGGCCGTGTTGTCGCGGACGAGTTCCATGTAGACCGTCGGCGTGACAGGCGCCGTGCCGACGTTGTCGATCTTGGTGTCGACACCGATCACGTAGCTGCCGCGCGTGAACGTGTAGGTCTTCACGACCTTCACGCCGCCCTTCACCGGCGATTCGAACGACAGCTTCAGCGCGTTCTGGTCACCCGTCAGCGACGTCGAGCCGGGGTTCAGCTGCGTGTAGACGTCGTTGTGGTTCGGGAAATCGCCGCCGAGCAGGCCCGAGCGTGCGAGATACGTGTGGCCGGCCGTGTGGTCGAACAGCGTGATGTACAGGTCGGGCTGCTTGCCGTCGCCCTGCTTCTTCAGCGTCAGCTTCGCCAGCGTGCCGCCGCGCGTGTCGATTTCGCCGTCATACACGTCGGTCGAGAACTTCACGAGCTGCGCCTGGGCGGCCGGTGCCGTCGTCGACGGTGCGGCGCCGACTGCGGCGGCAGGCACTTCACCTGCGGTCGTCGTCGTCGCGCCCGTGCCCGATGCGCCGCCGGCTGCAGCCGCGGGGGCCGTCTGCGTGGCACTCGGGAAGAACATCGACGGGCGTCCATGGGACCGCTGCCAGTTGTCGTACAGCATGACAGCTGACATGAAGAAGATCACCCATAGGACGGTGCGTTTGATATCCATGCGTTGTCTCAGAGTCGATGGGACCGCGCGTCGGCTTCGCCGCGAGCGCGAGTGTCGGAGTTGGGCGGCGGGACGAGGTCGATGCCGCCCGCGGAAAACGGATGGCATCGGCACACGCGCCTGACGGCGAGATACGTGCCGCGCGCGGCGCCATGATACTGGATTGCCTCGCGCGCGTAATCCGAACAGGAAGGATAAAAACGGCAACGGTTGCCGAGCATAGGGCTCACGGCAACCTTGTAGAAGCGCAGCAAGGCGATCAATACCGTTTCCATACCTTGGGCGACGCCGTTCGGCGCCGCGTCAAAACCGGCCGGGCAGGCGCGAACGCCGCACCGCGGACGGATGCGTCACTCGGACGCGGGCTTCGACGCGCGGCGGGCGATTTCCCGGACTGCCCTGTCGAGCAGTTCGCGGATCTCGGCCGCACACATCGCCGCGAGCGGGGCGGAGGCCGCGCTCGGCAGCGCTTTCTTGTCGAAGCGCGTGTGCTGCCGCAGCAGCAGGTCGTAACCGGCGAATTCGATCCGGCGCAGGCGAAACTGATCGCGCGCCAGCCGCTTCACGAGGTTACGGGTAACCGCACGCGGCGCATACTTCTTACCGACGACGAGCCCCAAACGCGCGGGCTGACCGGTCGGCTTGCCGTAAATCACGAAGTGCGCGGAGCGCCGCCAAGGGCGCAAACGAAAAACGGATGAAAATTCATCCGTTTTCAGAAGTCGCGCAGCTTTCGGGAAGGCGGCTTTCGTCTGCGACGGATTCGCACCCGGCTCGACGGCACCTTCCGCAGGACTGCGGACGGCGGACACAGCGCGCAACCTGCCTTAGATGGCGAGGCGCTTGCGGCCCTTCGCGCGGCGAGCGTTGATGACCTTGCGGCCACCTGCCGTCTTCATGCGGACACGGAAGCCATGGGTGCGCTTGCGGCGCGTCACGGACGGTTGGTAAGTACGTTTCATGATGTTCTCACTTGTTCGAGAATGTCGAAATTCAGGGGACCGCGTGCCCTAACCGGAGGCATTCGGGCGAACGCAATCGCCGGGAATACAGGATTGGTTTTCGCGGAACCCGCTATTTAAACCGTTTTTCTGTTGACGGTCAATACTTTAGGAGTCGCTCGCCTGTGCGCGCCCCGGCCGATCCGGCCCCGCGCCCCACATAACCGGCCTGTGGATAACTCGCGCTGTGGCCGCGTTTGGCGGTAGAATCTCGCCTTATCTCCAAGAATCCCGCACGCCGCTTCGGCTCGCGCCTGCCCCTCCAACACTGTGACGCAGGCGTCCGAGGCACGCTCGCACGACCGCTTCGGGCCTTGTTGCGCCACCGCGACAAGGGCGCCGGCGAGCCGCGCTGTGCACGCAAAAAACGACAGTTACTTGATGAACGATTTCTGGCAACACCCTGCCGTCTTCATGCGGACACGGAAGCCATGGGTGCGCTTGCGGCGCGTCACGGACGGTTGGTAAGTACGTTTCATGATGTTCTCACTTGTTCGAGAATGTCGAAATTCAGGGGACCGCGTGCCCT